>CAXSIG010000241.1:0-7879 GCA_964237255.1 uncultured Bryobacteraceae bacterium | reverse complement strand
GGCCGCGTTCCGGATGTCCGGGGGTGTGGCTCTTCCATTGACGGAAACGCTTCAACTCGTCAAGCGGAAGATCATAGCCGGTCAGATGGAGCAAGCTGTAGAGCAGCATGGACCCGTGCCCAGCGGAGAGAACAAAGCGGTCGCGGTCCACCCATAGTGGGTCCTTTGGGTTGTGCTTTAAAAAGCGCGACCAGAGCGTGTACGCCATTGCGGCAGCCCCCATGGGCATACCGGGATGGCCGGAGTTGGCTTGCTGCACACCATCGGCGGACAGGATCCGGATGGTGTTAATGCAGAGGTCTTCCAACTGTTGATTGTCTTTCGTATTCGGCACTAGCTCCAGGGTAGCCGAATTAGGCGGGATGGGCGAAGCTGGAAGTTGGACGCTTACTCGGCTTTTCGTTCTCCTAATTACCGTTATTTAGCCGCCGCGCAGTTATTTTCTACCCTCGGCATGCAGATGTTGTGGGTGGGCGTGAGCTGGGATTTGTACCAAGCGACAAAGTCCGCGACGGTGTTGGACAACGTCGGGCTGGTGCAAGTAGCGCCGTTTCTGGTATTCGCTCTGTTCGCGGGACACATCGCCGATAAGTACGACCGGCGGCTCACTATGCTGTTCACACAAATCTTATTTGTAGCGGCAAGCGTCGTCCTCGCTTTCGATACCCGTTCCGTCGCGCTGATCTATACCTGTCTGTTTTTCACCGCTACGGCGCGTGCGTTCCAAGGACCGGCTCGGCTGGCCGCGCTTCCGTTGATCGTGCCAACGGAATCGTTACGCAATGCAATTACGTGGAACAGCAGCGTGCAAGAGTTGGCATCGGTTACCGGTCCGGCTTTGGCGGGGGTTCTTTTAGCTACAGGCGGGACTCAGCTTGTATACATCGTGCAGGCAGTATCCGCCGTCGCTGTTCTGGCTTCGTTTCTTCTGCTGAAATTGCGCATAGAACCTGTCGAAGTGTTGCCGGAGAAAAGCAAAATCCCGGCTGTTCAAGCGATTGTGGAAGGGGTACGCTTCGTGTGGCGCGACAAACTGATTCTGCCCGCCATGAGCCTGGATCTCTTCGCGGTGCTGTTCGGCGGAGCGACGGCCTTGCTCCCGATTTACGCGGTAGAGATTTTGCATGGCGGCGTTCACGCTCTGGCGTGGCTTCGCGCGGCCCCGGCAATCGGCGCGGTAAGCATGGCACTTGCAACTGCGCACCTGCCGAGAGTGAAAAACGCGGGCGCGGCACTGCTTTGGGGCGTAGCGGGGTTTGGGGTGGCGACGATTGTATTTGCGGTTTCGAAATCGTTCTGGCTCTCGTTCGCCATGTTGATTCTGACCGGAGCATTCGACAACATCAGCGTGGTCCTGCGAAATTCATTGGTCCAAACTGAGACACCGGACTATGTAAAAGGACGCGTGCTCGCCGTGAACAACATCTTTATCAGTTGTTCAAACCAACTAGGCGCGGTGGAAAGCGGCTTGGCCGCTACGTGGTTGGGGACGGTTCCGTCGGTGGCTTTCGGCGGGTTTGCGACGCTCGCGGTCGTGGGGGCTTTTGCGGCAGGGGCGAAGACGCTACGGCGCTGGACGCAGTAAGAGATGCGAACGTGCACTGTTTAGGAGCCTTGTCCGGACGCCATCGCATCAGTTTCGTCCCGTGGCGAAAGCGGCCGCCGCTGAAGTGGTCATAACGGACTTCCACGACTAACTCGGTTTTCAGAGGTTCCCATTCAGTTGAGCGCTCCGTACTCCAGCGACTCGGGCCGCCCGGAGCTTTGCCTGTGAAGCCGGGGGCTTCGCGCAATTGTTCCAGCTTGATGGTAAGTTCCGGTTTCTCTTCTTTGGAGATGGCAGAGCAGAATCCGACGTGATGCAACAGTCCGGCCTCGTCGTAAAGGCCGAGCAGAAGCGAGCCAACCAGACGATCTTTGGAGCCATACCGGAACCCGCCAATCACACAATCGGCGGTGCGAATGTTCTTGACCTTCACCATGCCATCGCGATTGCCGGATTCGTACGGCAGGTCCAGACGCTTGGCGATCACGCCATCGAGTTTCACGCCGACGCTGGCCAGCCAGTCGCGCGCGATTTGGACATCGCAGGTCGCGGGCGAGAGTTGAATGCGATCGTCATCGTGACTGCCAAGATACTTGGCCGCAAATTCTTCGAGCTTTGGACGGCGATCCCGAAGAGGTAAACCAATCAACTCATGGCCGGCGTCATCCTGCAGCAGATCGAAGACATAAAACCGCGCGGGCGTTTCCTGGCTGAGTTTGCGAATGCGGCTTTCCGCCGGATGGATTCGTTGGAGCAAATCATCGAACGACGGGATAAAAATCTCACCATCCAGCACAAACTCATTTGCTTTGAGCGCAACCAGTGCGGCGACAACCTCAGGGAAATAGCGTCCAAGCGGCTCGCCTGACTTCGACTGCAGTTGAACCTCTTCGCCCTCGCGGAAGGCGATGCAACGGAAACCGTCCCACTTCGGTTCATACTGCCAATCGCCGCCTTCTGGAAGATCGGAGGCGGTTGCAGCCTCCATGGGTAGGAAAGGCGGTTTCACTAAGTCTCTACGCCCATTGTCTCGGAAGCGTCATGGCAATTTATGCCATTGCCGCATTTATACTGGGAAGAAGTCGCTGACCGCTTCCTAGACGTAACCCGCCAAACGCTCGATTTACTTGCGGCAAACACGGAAATGGGCAACGCCTTATCGGTTCGCAAGCTTGAACTGAAAGGGCTTAGAAAGTTTCCCGTTGGCAGCGGTTTCAAGGACATTCTCCTGTTCTATTTTCCCGTTACCGATGGGATCGAACTGGTGCGTGTTATTCACGGGAGTCGCGACTTGCGCGACCTTTTTCGGTGACTTCCAGCCGTACCCGTTCGCCCTCAAGTAAGGGCCGAAATAAATCCCCCACTTCGCCCACGCGCCCCGGCATGTTCTGAAGCGTGAAATCGCTCAAATGAAATCCTCGCTCCACCTCTTCCCACGTCACCGGAGCCGATACCGTCGCCTTTGGAGTCGGTCTCACGGAGTAGACAGACGCCAGCGTTCGACCCCAGGCATTCTGGTTGTAATCGACCAGCACCCGTCCTTCCGGCCGTTTCGCAATTTTGTATTCGGCGGTAATTAAAGCCGGGTGCTTCGCGGCCATGGTCCGGGCGAACTCTTTTGCAAACGTCCAAACCTGCTTCTGCGTGGGACCTCGCTCGATGGGGACATAAATATGAATCCCGCGCGACCCCGTCGTTTTCGGGTAGCTCGGCATCTTTAAGTTCTCCAAAGCCTCTCGGACAGCGCAGGCGGTCTGCAGCACTTGCTTCAGCCCCGCTTCTGGAACAGGGTCCAGATCGAAGTGAAGGTAATCGGGGCGGCTTACATCGTCGCAACGGGCGTACCACTGGTTCAGATCGATACATCCAAGGTTCACCACCCAGAGCAGTGACGCTAGGTCGTCGATTACCGGAAAGTCGATCACGTTTCCCGATCCATGTTTGATCGAACAAGTGCGAAGCCAATCTGGCGCATCAGCCGGGGTTCGCTTCATGAAAAAGAATTCGCCTCCAGCGCCATTTGGATACCGTTTCATCACCATGGCACGGTCTTGCAAGTGCGGGAGCAGCACCGGGGCGATATCCGCGTAGTACTGCAACAGATCGCGCTTGGTAATAGTCAGTTCAGGCCAGAAAAGCTTCTGTAGATTCGTGAGCTTGACCGTGCGTCCGTCTGCCGTGAGATCCGCCGCTGTCTCGTCCGGAATCAGCACCCTAATTCAACGACGCCAGCCAGCGCACCGCTGTCCGCAACTGCGTTTCCAGCTCTTCCCGATCTTCCGCGTTCGGCGCGAGTTTCAGGTATTGCTCCAGATCTGTACGCGCGGCGCCCATTTGTTTCAATTGCATGTGGAGCATGGCGCGATGCTTATAGTGGTCCGCCGCCGCGGGGGCCGCGTCAATCAACAAGTCCATAACCTGAAGCGCTTTTCGGTACAGTCTTCGCGAGAAGTAAATGCCGCGGAGATTGTTCAACATCCGAAACAGGATCTGACGGTTGTCGACATGCTCCAACACGCTCGGGTCGGGGAACTTCACGCTGGCCATCTGATAGCACTCGTCGGCGTTTAGCAGCGCCCCGCGTTGAAACGGATCGATATACGTGGCGTACTGCCCGTCGTCGTATTGCACCAGGAAATGTCCCGGAAGTCCTATGCCGTAAACGGGCCGGTGCAAGCGCCGCGCTATCTCCAGGTAAAGAACGGAAAGCGAAATCGGGATTCCGGTACGGCACTTCAATACTTCGTTGAGGCAGCTATTGTGAGGATTGTAGTAATCCTCGGCGTTGCCCCGAAAACCCATCTCATCGAACAGGAAGTAATTCGTCCTGCTGATAAACTCATGCCCATTCGATGCGTTCCGCGTTCGCCCAGCTATCTCCGAAGCCAGAACATCCAGCGTGTGAACATTTTGGTCGATCGGCAGACCGGGGTATTCAATCGTCGCCAGAGTCAGGGCCGCGCGGTCCAGACTTAGATCGCTCCGCCGGCCTGCCAGCAGGTACTTCAGTTGGGTTCGTCCAGGCTCGTCCACTGCTGTGCCGTAGCATAACATTTCGGATTCCCTGGCAAGTATGGGCAGTGTTCGCGGCCTTTGTGATTCGGGGCGCGTTCTATGCGTCGGTTCTTCCCCTCTGGGAAGGCTTCGACGAATGGGCGCACTTTGCCGTAGTGGAGGAGATGGCGCGTACCGGCAACCTGCTTGTCGACCGCGCCACGCCGATCCCATCCGACGTGCAAGATTCGCTCGAGATCGCGCCAGTTCCATGGGATCAGCGGCATGTGGCTTTTTCCGTCACCGAAGATTCGTTCTGGCAATTGCCGGAACAGGACCGCACGTGGCGCATCGGCAGATTGCGCGCGCTTTCGCCATCAGGCGCCAACGATCGGGCCGACGCTCTCCGCGCCTACGAAGCATTGCAACCGCCTTTCTATTACTGGCTGATGGCCCTGCTGTACCGAATCGCGGGGCACAGATCCCTGGTGGAGATGGCTTTGATTTTACGGTTCGGCAGCGTACTGATTGCGTCCGCCTTCATACCCGCGGCATACCTGGCGGCAACGCGGATGGTGGACGGACACACCGCCGTGATGGTAGTCGCCTTGGCCGCGCTGATGCCGGAATTGCTCATCGATGTGGCACGTGTGGGAAATGAGTGCCTGGGAATTGCGATCGCCACCGCGTTGCTTCTTTGCCTTTGCGGAAAACGCAACGCTGTAATCGCCGGCCTCACGCTTGGACTAGGTTTACTCACGAAAGCATACTTTCTGACCGCCATACCCGCAGTGCTCATTCTGCTTCGAAATTGGCGCTCGCGAGCCCTTGCAATCGGCATCGCGGGAGTGGCTTCGTTTTGGTGGTTTTTTCTGAACCGGATGCGGACGGGAACATGGACGGGGCTGAATGAGGCTGTTCTTTTGAAAGGTTCCAGCGGGCCAGACCTGATGGTACAGGCGGGCCGTGTCCATTGGCGTGGCGCATTGGATTCTGTGCTCATGTCGCACATCTGGTTTGGGGGATGGAGTTCGCTGCAGGTCCGAAGCTGGATCTATCACGTCTTTATGGCAGTCGCGGTTGCGGCGTGTATCGGACTGATTGTTCGATGGCGACGCGGACAGGCCCAGGAACTCACCGTGCCCGTGACGCTATATGCATGTTTTTGGGCTGGCCAGCTTTACAACATAGTTCTGCTATTTGCGAGCAAAGGAGCATCGACCTCCATGGGTTGGTATCTCTACGCCGTCATAGCCGCCCAAGAAATTTTGCTCGTGCAAGGGTTACGAGCCCTGCTGCCGAGCGCGATTCCGGCGCTTGCGGTCAGCTTGCTGGCGCTGGACATCTATACCATTCATTTTGTCGCTATTCCGTATTATTCCGGGTTCCTGGTGCATCGAGCGGACGGTTCTCTGCCCAACATGCATTTCGGACAACTGGCCGGCTCATGGTTTAGCGCTCTCGAACGGCTTGGGGCCACAAAACCGGCTTGGCTTTCCGGCATGCCGATGGTTTGGTTGTGGTCGTTATACCTGGCCGCTTCATTCAGTCTTGCCGTATTGCCGTTCCTGCCGAAGCGCCTATTTCGGGGTTGAATCCGGCTTGGCGGCGTAGCGCTTAAATAGCTTGCGCCGTCTCGACTCTTCCAGGTCCACGGCCTGTCCTCCGATGAATTCGCGCGTGACCTTGGTATTGACCTCCAAGGGATCGCCATCGGTGACGATCAAATCCGCAGTTTTTCCTTCCTCTATGGAACCCAGAGTTTTATCGATCCCAAAAATGCGCGCGGCGCTAAGCGAGACAGCTTTGTACGCTTCGTCGTGCGGCAGTCCGAACGGAACCGCCGCTGCCGCTTCGTATGGAAGGTTGCGTCCGTTCTTCGAACTGAATGTCGCAATAGAAAAAGGAATACCGGCACGGAACAACTCGCCAGGAGTCGTGAAGGAACGGTCGTAGTCATCGTCGCGATCCAGCGGAAGCGATAGCGTCGGCTGCAGCACAACTGGAATCCCGCGGGCTTTGATCTCCGGGATTACCTTGTAACATTCGGCGGCATCGGCAAGAATGATTTTGACTTTTTGTTTATCGGCCCACGCGATCGCCTCGCGGATTTCGCGTTCCCGAACCGCCGTCACGAATAGTTTTTCGGTTCCATCTAATACCGGGATCATTGCCTCGAAGCGCAAGTCCACCTTCTTGTGGCTCTTTCGATAGCGCCGGGAGTCGTCGAAAAACTTGTTCAGCTCCTGAAGAAAGTGGTCATGTTTAGCCTTGGCTTGGGGGTACGGAACGGTCCAGGGTTCTATCGCCGTTTCCGGTTCTTCGTCGTCGTCCTCGGTTTCATGCGGCGGAATGTAAGTTGTTACGATGGCGGGAAAACGCAGATGCATCGCTACAGTCGGTGTCGCTCCCGCTTCCGAGCGCAGCTGCAGCAGAGATAGCTGTCCAGCAAGAAGTTGCCCATCGGGAACCACGATCGCTGTCGTGACTCCGTTTTCGCGCGTCATCGGAATGGTTTCGGAAGCGAGGTTCACGGCCGAACCCGACCGCAGCTGCGGCGCAATCTGACGTAATTCGGTAACATCCGAATCGATTCCCTTGAGCCCAATCGCCGACGCGGAATCGATCATTCCGGGGTATACGTGTTGCCCGGTCACATCAATTACAGAAACTCCTTCAGGGGCCGTAAGCCCTTTGCCCACGCCGATTATCTTGCCATCGCGCACCAGGACGGACCCGTTTTCCAGCACCGGTCCCGAGATAGTATGAATCGTGCCTCCACGTAGCAGGAAAGCGTTCTGCGCGCGTCCAGGCAATACAGCCAAGAACAGGAGGACGAATGAGCGCATCGGAACTTTCAGAATACGACGAACACGTGCCGGCGAACCCGACGGGCGAAGGCCTGGCACTCACTCACGGCGCGGGAGGCGATCTACGGTCCTCTCTGCTCATCGCGATCGGCGACGCTTTCGCGCAAGCCGGCATACACGTAATTCGGTTTAATCTCGCCTATCGAAAAGCAAAGCAAGGCGGGCCGCCTTCACCCGCGGGGGCGGCCAAGGATCGCGAGAGCATCCGCGAAGCGGTAGCTGCGCTTAGGAACAAAGCCGCCGGCTCGATTTATCTTGCGGGCCAATCGTACGGCGGCCGGCAAGCGAGTATGCTGGTCGCCGAAAACGCCGGCATTGCCGATGCGCTGGCTTTGTTTTCTTATCCTCTGCATCCGCCCGGCAAGCCGCAGCAGATGCGCACCGAGCACTTCCCGAACATCGCAACGCGAACAATATTCATCCACGGGAGCCGCGATCCCTTCGCGAGCACGGACGAGTTGGAAGCGGC
>CAXSIG010000240.1:7572-7880 GCA_964237255.1 uncultured Bryobacteraceae bacterium | reverse complement strand
GCACCTGAATATTTCCCTTTTCCCCGCCCAGCACTAGCCCCGACCCGTCCTCCACCGTACTGAGCTTTACGTTGGGATTGCCCTGTGAGGTAATCAGTCGCAGCAACACCGCTTCCGGATATCCGGTCGTGCCATCGGCCATCTTAAAATTCGGTTCCGCTGGGAGAACCTTTAGTTCGGCGCGAACCCGCCCATGCTCGTCGACAATTTCCAATGCTCGCGCGCGGAGCACGGCGGGAACGTCTTGTGCGGCCGCGGAATATTTCGGCTGAGCCAGCGAGTAAAAAAGCATCGAAGCATTCGCAACA
>CAXSIG010000240.1:5126-7562 GCA_964237255.1 uncultured Bryobacteraceae bacterium | reverse complement strand
CCATCTCGCGCTCATCTCCACCATGCGATGGAAGCGCGCGGTCCAGAATGAACTCGATCTCCGTCGCTTGCTCCCCGAACGCCTCCTCCGGCGCTTCCGCCTCGTACACATGCTCGCCTTTTTCCGTGTAAGTAACAGGCATTAACGTGTGCCCACCGACGGTCGCGTGCAGCGTGATCGGGAAGCTATGAATGTGGTGAAAGCGTAGTTCTAGTGTGTTCTGTTTCGGGCTAAGCGGCCCCGGCACGGAAACCCCAAAAGTGCGTTCGGTCCAACGCCAGTTGTCCTCCACCGGGTGCCAGCCATGGAGCAGTCGAACTGGAACATCCGGCGTCACATATCGGCTCTCCAGCCACGCGAATGCTCGTTGGTCGCGGTCGCCGTCTTTCGGATTCGAATCGTGCTCCCGCCCGTACGTCCGAAAGCTGCGCACTTCCCAACCGGCCCGCTCAGCAATCCGGCGTAATCCGGTCTCGGAGAATATCCAGAAATTGGTGCAATCGCCGTTCGCCTCATCGTGATCCAGCAAATAAGCGACCGGCTCATCCAGGATCGATTGACCGGACGGCGTCAACGCCGCAATCCGGGTGCTAAGCAGGCAAAACCGCGCATGCTGGGCCAGCGTTTCCAGCGCGTAAAACGGATTTTTCAGATGGTAAAGAATGCCGAAAAAGAACACCAGTCCGTAAGTCTTCGCAAGCTGAAACTGCCGGTCCAAATCCATCTCATGGATCTCGACCCCAGACTGCAGCGCCGCCTTTAACGCCCGAATGCCTTGCATCTGGTTGTAGTTGGTGGAAGGAAGATCCACCGCCTCCACCCGGCAACCCTGCTTTTCCAAAAGGAACGACATCGCGCCATCCGCGCAGCCCACATCCAGCACCGGATGCCGCCCCGCAAGATCGGGCAGCTTCAGCTTCGGGCCCAACAAGTCCTTCCATCGCGCAACGTTTCCAAACGAGTCGTACGGATACCACGCAAATGGCACGTGCAGGCTTTCTTTGAGATCTTCCAGTTCCAACTGGAATTGCTTTTCTTCGCTAACCGCTTCCGGAGTCATGCTTTCGGCGCGTCTCGATATCCGAAGTAGTCCGCCACCTGCTCCCCGATCCGTCCGATCGCATCCTCCAGCATCGCGCCGGAGCCGAAGTGGTTCGCGGTAAACACGCTTACTACGATGTTGCGCTCTCGGCTTTCGAAAATGCCGCAATCGTTTCCGATATACGGAAGGAAGTCGCCGGTTTTATGAGGAATATTGAATGTCGAAACGTATTTCGGAAGCCGTGTCCGGTAAAGCTGCCCTCGCATGATCGAAAGCATCTGATTGCTGGCCTGCTTGCTCACCGCAGTCCCAAGCTTGATCTTTTCGAGCAGCAGCCCTATGTCGCGCGCCGACGAAAGCCCGTACGGATGCTTCGCCTCGCGATGGAAATCCGCCGGACTCTTGGCCTCGCGCAACGCCCGAAACCACTCCGAAGAAGGAGCCGTCGCCCGCGTCGCCGTCAATCCGTACTCTGCCATCAAGCGATTCACAGGCTCTATCCCGCCCACCTTCGCGAACATCAGGTCCGTCGCGGTGTTGTCGCTCACAATGATCATCAAAGTAATCACGTCTTTGATCGAAAAATCCGCCCCGGCGTCGAAGGAGCGCATCACACCGGTACCCGGTCGCTTGTCCTCCTCGCGAAGCTTCACGCGGTCGGTCAGGCTAAACTTCCCCGCCTCCATCTGCCGGAACGCTTCCACCATGAGCGGGATCTTAATGACGCTCATGGTGTCCATCTGCGTCGACGCATTCATGTCGACCGTCTCGCCGGTTTCCAGGCACTTCACATACACGCCCCACGTGGCATTGGTAGAGCGAGTAATGCGCTCAATCGATGCGCGCAAACGGTCGAGCGGCGCATTCTGTCCCGTAGCAAAAGCCACAGGTGCAAGCAGGAACCCCCTTCTGAGCATAATCAAGGGTAAAGCATGCGAACCGCTCTCCCCCTGGTCCTGATTGCGATCCTCTGCTCCTGTTCACGAAACCATATGTCATCGACCGTAGCGAAAGATAGCCATTCCTTCTCCAACCCGCAGCAAATCGCGGTGCGGAATGTGGATCTGGATCTCGCCGTGTCTTTCGAAGAACGAAAACTGAAGGGCAGCGTCGTCCTCTGGTTGGAACAGTTGGACCGCGGCGCAACACATGTCGTGCTGGACACTCGCGATCTGGACATCGCCGCCGCCGAAACCTCCCGCGATAATTCATCGTTCCAATCGGCGAAGTTCACCTTGGGCTCACCTGACAAGATTCTCGGCCGTTCGCTGACGATCGAAACGCCACCCGGCACGCGCTTCGTGCGCATTCGATATTCCACGGTTCCCGAAGCGTCGGGGCTCCAATGGCTCACTCCGGAGCAAACCGCCGGCAAGGTCAAGCCCTTCCTGTTT
>CAXSIG010000240.1:0-5116 GCA_964237255.1 uncultured Bryobacteraceae bacterium | reverse complement strand
TGAACCCATCGCCGCGCGTAGTTGGATCCCGTTGCAGGATTCGCCCGGAGTACGGATCACCTACACCGCGAAGATCAAGGCCCCCGATGATCTCAAGGTCGCCATGGCCGCCGAACACGATCGCGATGCCGATGGCGTATTCCGTTTCCACCTGGACCAGGCTATCCCGTCGTACCTGATAGCGTTTGCTGTCGGCGATATCGCTTTCGAGTCGACCGGGCCGCGTACCGGCGTCTATGCCGAGCCATCCGTCGTAAAGCGCGCCGCCAAGGAGTTCGAAGATACCGAGAAGATGATGCAAGCGGCGGAGCTGCTCTTCGGACCGTATCGATGGGGCCGTTACGACATCCTGGTATTGCCGCCCAGCTTTCCGTTCGGCGGCATGGAAAATCCGCGCCTCACTTTCGCCACGCCCACCGTCCTCGCAGGCGATAAGAGCTTGGTCTCGCTTGTCGCGCATGAGATGGCGCATTCCTGGTCGGGCAACCTGGTGACGAACGCGACCTGGAGTGATTTCTGGTTGAACGAAGGCTTCACGGTTTACTGCGAGCGCCGCATTCTGGAGTTGGTCTACGGCAAAGAGCGCGAAGAGATGGAAGCACAACTGGGCCGTGGTGAACTAAAGACCGATATGGCGGGACTGCCGGCCAAAGACACGCTGCTCCATATCGATCTGACGGGCCGTGATCCCGATGACGGCATGACGCTTGTCCCGTACGAAAAAGGCTACCTGCTTCTCCGCCAGTTAGAAGAACAAGCCGGCCGTGAACGCTTCGACAAGTTTCTGTATCAATACTTCGACCACTTCGCGCTGCAAAGCATCACCACCGCCCAGGCGATGGATTTCGCGCGGGACAAGCTCGGAAGCGCCGCGAATAAAGTTCCCATCGACGCCTACCTGAACCAGCCCGGCATACCGGCGGGAGCGCCCGACATAAAATCCGCGGCTCTCGCGAAGGTCGCCGCAGCAGCCTCACACTGGCCGCCGACCCTGGCGGGATCGGATAAGTGGAGCACACAGGAACGGCTCTACTTTCTTCGGGCGTTGCCCGCTAAGCTGAGCGCGGAGCAGATGGAGTCGTTAGATAAGTCCCTGCATCTGACAGAGAGTGGGAATAGTGAGATTCTGGACCAATGGTTATTGATGTCGATCGCAAACGGATACCGGCCCGCTGACCAGGCCCTGGATCGTTTCTTGCGGACGGTCGGTCGGCGCAAGTACATCAAGCCCTTGTATGCCGAACTGATGAAGACATCCGAAGGTAAAGAGCGCGCCAAAGAAATCTATGCCAAAGCGCGCGCCGGATACCATCCCATGGCGCAGTCGACGATCGACGCGGTTGTGAACGCCAAATAGCATGGACCTCTTTTCACCCTTCACGATACGCGGCGTCACGCTCCGCAACCGGATCGTCGTATCGCCCATGTGCCAGTATTCCAGCGACGATGGCTTCGCGAACGATTGGCATCTGGTCCACTTGGGAGCACGCGCTGTAGGCGGGGCGGCCCTGGTGATCTTCGAAGCGTCGGCGGTTTCGCCCGAAGGCAGAATCACGCCGCAGGATTTAGGAATTTATCGTGACGAACACGTTCCGAAGCTGCGGGAAATTGTAGGATTCATTCACGGCCAGGAAACGTTAGCGGGCATTCAGATCGCACACGCGGGGCGCAAAGCCAGCATGTCGAAACCGTGGGTTCCGGAGCATGTCGCAACGGAGAGCGAAGGCGGATGGCCGCAAGGAACGGTAGCGCCCAGTGCGATCCCGTTTAGCTTCAAGTACCCGCATCCCCATGAACTGGATTTAGCGGGGATCGCCAAGGTCAAACAGGATTTCGTGGCCGCTGCCCAACGCGCAAAGCAGGCGGAGTTCGATGTGCTTGAAATCCACGGAGCACACGGCTACCTTCTGCATGAATTCCTTTCTCCCGTCTCGAACCACCGCACCGATCAATACGGCGGCTCTTTCGAAAACCGAACGCGCTTGCTCCGAGAGATCACCTCCGAACTACGAGACCTCTGGACGGGCCCCTTGTTCGTCCGCATCTCCGCGACGGATTGGGTTCCCGATGGACCAAGTTGGACGCCCGAAGAATCGATAGAGCTATCGAAAGAGTTGAAGAAACTCGGCGTGGACCTGATGGATATCTCGTCAGGTGGATTAGCGCCAGGAGTAAAAATTCCGCTCGGTCCTGCCTACCAAACACCCTTCGCGGAACGGGTACGTCGCGAAGCCGGCATCGCCACCGGTGCGGTCGGAATGATCACAGAAGCCGAACAAGCCGACGGAATCGTCCGCTCAGGCCAGGCCGATGTGGTTCTTTTGGCGCGCGAACTCTTGCGAGATCCCTATTGGCCGCTCCACGCGGCTAAGATACTGAAGCGTGAGATTCGATGGGCGCCGCAGTACTTACGCGCGGCCGGCTGAACCACCACAGTGCCCCGGCCATGGCGACCATCACGCCATCGCGCAGCAGCGTAAGCTTCGAAACCGCCTCACCGGAACCGAAGCATCCGCAATCAATCGCCAATCCTTTCGCGAACGCTGTCGCCATGCTGAGCCAGAACGCCATCAGCAGTATGCCGCCGGACAGCGAAGCCCAGCGCACCTTCCATCCAATCAGCAGCCACACGCCCAGCAACAATTCAAACGCCGGCAACGTGCGAGCGATGAACTGCGAAGCCCAGGATGGAACCATCTCGTAGGAATCAATGCTCGCGGCAAACATGTACCAGGGCGCTTTCAGCTTCGCGTAAGCGGCGTAAAGAAACACCGCTGCCAGCCCCAGGCGAAGCGCAACTCTCACATATTTCACTTGCTGTTGTTCACTTACTGTTGTTCACTTACTGTTGATATCGTCCAGAGCCTGTTTGAAAACGGAGTAAGTCACAAACCCGCCGAACGGATAGGTCTGCAGTTTGTGCGTCACCACAATCGTCGGGGTCTCCCTCAGCCCCATCTGAACGCCCAGCGAGCGGTCCGCTTCCAAGCCCGCGTCGATGGTCGTGTCGCGCAGGTGAGCTTCCACCGTCTTCAAATCGGTTGGGGAAAGCACTTTGGCCGCTACGGACCGAAGGTCGCCATTTTGCGCCCACTGTTCCTGACTCGCGAAGAACGCGTTCGATACGTCCTTGTACTTGTGAACGGAATTCGCGGCGTTGGCCCAATGGGCGGCTTCCGCGGCATGGTTATGAATGGGGAGCGGAAAGTCGTGCAGGACGATGAAGACCTTGCCCTTGTCCGCATAGTTGGAAATCAAGTCCGGCAGGGTCTGATCGTGGAATCTCTTGCATGGCGGACACTGCAAGTCCAGGAATAGGTCCACCTGCGTGGGAGCGGTTTTGCTCCCGTATGTCTTGTCGGGAGAAGGCGCGGAAAAGGCCAGGGCTGCGCATGCGCAGATAGCGGCGAGAGGCTTCATCAGTATGTATTCTAGCGCCGTAACGGGTCTTCCACATCGGGTGGCGTGGCGTGAATTAAACGGCCCAGCTCAGGAAGTTGTTCCTCCACGCATCGCTTCATGTCCCACGCGATTTGGCGATAGCTGAAGTGCCCCTTCACGCCGCTCCGGACGCGCGAAATATACTCGGCCTCCGCAAAGTCCATCTTGAACAGGAACCGGCTCTTCGCGGCAAACGGCAGAATATACTGCGCCGCCGGTTGCGGAAGACTACGAAACGCCTCAAAGGCTCCGTCGATCGCGGGTCCATACCCGGCGGGAGCATGGAGAGGAGTCGCGTAACCGAGCGTGCCGGAATACGCCTGCCGGAACTGCTGCGTCCGTCGGTGGCGATGCATATCCCGATACGCGCCCAGGTCGATCACCATATCGAAACAAAATTGTGCGCCGCGAAATTCGCGCAGCATATCGTCGCGCCGGCCCCGTGATTGCAAGGCAACATCGAGAATCTCCCTCTGTCGCGCCGTAGACCAGGCCCTGACAGTCTCGTAAAGAGAACGGAAAGAGTGCTGGGTGACGGTGTACAGTAAGGTCGCGGAGATCTCCGCGAGCGGATCGTTGGGACGGACCAGATCGATGTCCGGTACATCGGCATCCGCTACGCTACCCAGATTCTGCGCAGCCCAATCGGAAAGCACCTGCTGTGCCGCTGGAGAATGCGTATCGGGGTCGGCATGACGCGCCAGTGTCGGAGCGATGGTCTCTGGCTCCGTCGCCGTATACCAGCGGCAATCGGGTTCAGCGGCACACGCCGCGGCGATCTCGGTAGCTAGTGAGCGAAGTTCGTCGTACGGCGACGAAGCCAATCGCTTGATCTGCTTCTCCAGCGTCCGAATGCTGGTCACCTGGCCGACGTTGGTCGGGATGCCCCAGAACAGCAGGTATCGCGCAACGTCGAATGCCCGGGCCGCGATATTGCGCTCATAAGCGTCCGGCTTCATCTCGGCCGGACGAGGCAGCGCATCGCGCAGCCGCTCCATCTCGGCGGCATGGACGGAAGCATATGCCGCCAGCAGCGCGGTGGCGGCGGCCTCATACGGCGCGGGGTCGGCAAGGTCGGGAGGAGTAATGAAACCGGTGCGTCCAAAGTCCTGGTAGCGGGTAGATTTTGCCTGCCCGTCCCAAAGCGGCTCGTCCTCAATTTCGGTGGCTGCCAGTTCGGAGATGCCTTCGAAACAGAGCACGGTATGCCCAAGGTCGGCAATCGATTGATGCCCGTACTGGAAGTAGTAACTCTCTAGAAATTTCTCGGAATTGTGGGTACGAACCCACTCGAGAGACTGTCGAATCGAATCGGCGGACCGGGAATACCGGGCGAGAGCGTAGGCGCACTTTTCCGGAGGAAGCGGCGCTACGGTAATGACGCGTTTCAAGTAGTTAGGATAACGTTCTAATCGGTATCGAGCTTTCGCTTCAAAGGGAGGAGCACGCGAAGACTAAACACATTTAAGACGGCGAGACTGAACGCGATGCCGAACCGGTCAAGCGCCACCGCCGCACCGATAACGCCTGCATTCCAAACGCTGGCGGCTGTAGCGGTCCCGCGAACGGCCAAGCCGTCCCGAATGATCGCCCCGGCGCCGACAAACCCGATCCCCGTAATCAACCCTTGCAGCAGCCGCGAATGGTCGCCCTCACCGGGATGCGGCCCCAGCAG
>CAXSIG010000239.1:0-7885 GCA_964237255.1 uncultured Bryobacteraceae bacterium | reverse complement strand
TCTACCGCGTATTCCGCACGCTTCAAAGGTGAGCCGGCATCCTGCGCGGTCCAATCGAATTGCCGGCCTTTGGTGGCGGAAATTGTAAGGCGCGGCGGGGTGTTGTCGATAAGGACTGCGGAACTGACAAGTTCGGCGTCGCGGGCTGCCGATCCCGCGTTCGCCTCACGATCGGAAGCCGTGATGCGAAACAGGTAGCGACCGTCGGCAAGCGCTTCGGCATCGAGTGTGAGCGTATTGTCGTGAACGTCGCGGCGGAGGACCTTCCAGGAGCGCTCCCCTTCGCCTCGGAAGGCCACTTCGTAAACCAGCTTGTCGCCATCGGGATCTTCGGCCTGCCAAGTCAGGATAAGCTGCTGGGAAGCCGCGCGTGACAGGGACTGGGTGGGGCTTCCGGTAGAACTGCTGGGGCCCGCGTCTCCGGTGTCGGTTACCGTGATGGAATAACTCGGCGTGGCCGCAGAACTCCCGTTTGCGGTTTTTGAAGAGGCGGAGATGGGCTGAAGCGTCGTCAATGCGGTAACGGAGCGGATCATCGGCGGATTGTTCTGGGGAAGATAACCCACAATGACGTTTTCTATTGTGGCGGTGGACGGCAGGTCGGCTTTCCAGGAAAGATAGCGTGCATACGGGCTGGCAACCGTGCTATCGGAACGTGCGGCGGTCCAATCGCTCCACGTGCGATCGGGGCGAAGAGAATTTCCGGAGCGAGTCCACAGTTTGGCGTCTCCGGAACCTGCGCGAGAGATGTGTCCCCACCGGGCTACGGCGCCGGCGTCAAACACAGGGGATTCGTACGAGCCGCCCGATGAGACCGGCCGATCCTAGTCGGTAGATTTTCCCTCCACTTCCGGCCGCTGCCAGAACGCCCGAAGAGTCGCGAAATAGCCGGTTCAAGTCGCCCTCACCGGTTTGGACTACCAGAGTTAGATGGCGTTCGGGATCCAGGCGGTAGATATGTCCCGTATCGGTAGAAAAGAGAAGTCCGGTGGGGCCGGGAAGGACATCGTAGACGTTTTCTTCTTTCGAACTCCACAGCGTGTCGACCGTGTTGTCGGGATGGATTTGGTAAATGGCGCTGCGCTCGACACCGCTGACTTCCACCGCTTGGGTTGCGGCCGTGGTTGTAGTGGCCGTCGTGGTGGCGGGCTGTTGCGCTTTCGGATCCGGAGGTTTGATCTCGCCCGCAGCCGCGGCTTCCGCGGTTACGGTAATGGAAGTTGTCATGGTGGGCGAATCCGTCACCGTGGTCGTGCCGCCCTGGATTGCGCTTTGCGCTTTCTTGGCGACAGCGCCCCCTAAACCAACAGCGTAAATGCTGCCATCCGCGGCTTCGGCCATTGCCCGAATTTCGGGAAGATTGGAATCGTACAGCGCGAAGGCTTTGTTTTTGGCGGTGATGCGGTACAGAACGCCATTGGGCTCCGTGCCTGCGAGCAATGCTCCGTCGCGAGTAAAGCGAAGACCCGTAACGTTGGCTTGGCCGGTTGCGAAGTACTCCTCGCCCGTGTTCGCGGCCGTAATTCGAAACACTTTGCCCTCGGCGCCTGTACCCGCGTAGAGCGCGCCATCGGGGCCGCGCGCTAAGGACCAAATATAGGTACACCGTGGATTGAAATACTCGGACGCCTTGCCGTTTTCAATACGATAAATTTTGCCATTCGGGGAAGACGCGGCAAACACTACGCCGGGCTCTCCCGCGGCAATCGCAAACACCTCCGGCTGCGGTGCGGTCCAGAGAACGTCACCCTGGCCTGCCGGCGCGATTCGATAAACCCGGCCGCCATTTCCCGTTCCGGCGTAAATGGTTCCGTCATCAGCGCGTGCGATGCTCCACAAGTAAGCTTGGCCGGTAGCGAAGACAGGGTCCAGTGGAGGCGCCACTGTCAGAACTCCATTGCGGCTCAATGCCACGTGATCGAACTTACCTTTCAGAAACTCGGTGTAATTCGACAGCTCCCAAAAGGCCGGGGTGGAAGCGCAGAGGGAAGCGGCAGCGGCCAGCGACAACGCCGCAAATCTTTACCTCAATCTGAATGGTCTTCGTCCCGGTGACCACCCATCCCGGAACAGGCAACTCGAACGTGGTGAGTTTCGAATTTTTCACTTGCGTATTCGCTGTGTTCGCCGCCAGAACCATTGCAATAGAAGGCGGTGGATCCGGCAGGTCGACACCGGCGATTTGGAAATCGGGTTCGGCGCGCCAAACGCGTATATAGGCACGGTCGGTGGGCAGCACTTGATCGATGGCGGCGACCAGTTCGTCGGCGGAACGCGGATTGGCTGTGTAAAGAGCGCGCAGTTCGGTGGCGCTGGTTTGTACGCCATCGGCAACGCTAAGGAACACGGTGCCCGGCGCGATTCCCGGCGGAACCTGCCAAAAAGAAGTGCGCTTTACTTCCAAGCCATTCTCGCCGGTCATGCGCGTGGTGAGTTCCAAGCGGTCGCCGGGATGCGCTTCACGCTTGGAAACAGACAAATCTTCAATCTGCAACTGTTTGTGTTGATCGGAAGACTCGATGCGGAGTTTCACGCCGGTGACGCGTAAATCCGGAAACCGCCTTGCAGAATGTAGCTGAGCGGGATGGCGGCGGCCAGGGAAGCTTGGAGGCTTACCGCGCCTTCGGACGAGTAAGAACTACGGATGGGCACGGACTTCCGATTGGCAAGGGCGATTTCACCGGTGACGTTCAGCGTAACCGGACCGGCGGCTCGCTCCGTCCCGTCGATCGCGTTAAAGGCCGCCATCTGTACAAGGATGGGAGACAGATACCGATCGTTGACGATGCGCATGTGGTACGTATTGCGATTGACCGAGACTTCGACCGGCAGGAGATTGGCGCGCACGCCAAGCTCGCCTGCGATCGCGGTGTTGCGGTCCTGCCGGATCACGCCCATCAGTTCTTTCGAAGCGGAAATCTTGAATGATGAATTCAGATTCGGAACAAGTGCGAGGACCTCAGAACGCGTGAAAGGAAGGTCCGTCGGTCCGGTACCCAGGAAGCGGTGGCCAAAGCCGTAGACATGCGTGCCGTCTATATAGGTTACGGTGCCGTCCGCTCCGGCGTTGAGGTCGCCGGACATCAATTGCACGCTAATCATGGAGCCGGGATGAAGACTGGAAGGCGAACACATCACATCGTTCACAGGACTGCCGCCGATGCCGACGCCTTGGCGAGGTTCCAAGCCGTACGGTTTCAATTGAGCGCTGTAGGCTTCAAGTGTCTTCGGGGTGAAACCTCCAAAGGAGAGAGGCGTTGCGATTTCCGACATCCCCGCAGGCACCGCGGGCCTTCCGGGCATTTGTCCGGCCGCGATCATTTCCTCGATCGGGCGGATGCCGGCGATGGGGTCCTTCGAATACGGAAAGCCAAGGGCGACCGCTCCGATGAGCTTCCCACCGACATACACCGGGCTACCGCTCATGCCCTGCATGACTCCGGTATGTTCCAACGGTCCGCCGCTGAATTTGCCCAAGATCAGGCTTTGCTTCGGGCCGATGTTCTCTAAAACGCCTAGGATTTCCACATCGAAATCGGAGATGGTGTTGCCGGCAAACACCGTCTTTCCGGTACCGTGCATTCCGGGCCTGATGTCGCGGACGGAGAGAAATGGAGACTCCGCCGCTCGTAATTGAGGCGCCAAGTGGGGCAGGCTCCCTATCACCAAGAGGGCTAGGGAACACGGGAGCTTCGCCACAACTTGATGATATGATAACGGTCGTTTAGGGATGGCAACAGCAATCATTAACCCTCCGCAGGAAAAGCGGGCGTCCTTAGATTGGACCTTCATCGGCTGGTTTGGGTTCCTTCTCCTCATTTGCTATGCGCCGATTTTGATGGCCCTAGTGAAGAATTGGAACGACGATGCCGACATGGGGCATGGATTTTTCGTCCCAATCATTGCCGGATATATCGCGTGGCAGAAGAAAGATGAGATTGCCGGGGCGCGTCCGCAACCGAATTGGTGGGGGCTGGCGATTGTCCTCTACGGTGCTTTCCAGTTGTACATCGCAACGTTGGGGGCGGAGCTGTTTCTCGCCCGTACTTCGTTCGTAATATCCATTATTGGTATGGTGCTGTTGCTTGGCGGCATCCGGTACCTGCGTACATTTGCTTTCCCGTTGTTTCTCCTGTTTTTTATGGTGCCGATCCCGGCGATTATCTACAACCGGATCACATTTCCGTTGCAAATCATCGCGAGCGAAGCGGCGGACAATGCGCTAGGAGCCATGGGATACGCTGTTCTCCGGGAAGGCAACATTCTAGAGTTGCCGAGCCAGAAGCTGAGCGTGGTGGAAGCCTGCAGCGGCATCCGGTCATTGCTGTCCCTCTCCTTTCTGTCGTTGGTCTATGGATACTTTTTCGAGAAGAGAACCTGGATCCGCGTGGGCTTGTTCCTCAGCACGATTCCGATTGCGATTGTTGCGAACGCCTGCCGCGTAACCTTAACCGGTATATTGAGCGAGATCCGCCCGGAACTGGCGGAAGGATTTTTTCATGAGTTTTCCGGATGGGTCATTTTCATGATTGCGCTGGCGATCATGGTGGGCCTGCATCAGTTGATCGTTCGTTCCACCCGATATTTCTATGCCCGCGCTTAGTTTGCAATCCGTTCTGACGTCGAAGTACGCTCGTGCGCTGACCGCCGTGTTGGTGCTCCAAACCGTTCTGTTCTACAGTGCCTCCCACGGGGAGAACCTGGCTCCGGTTCAGACTCTGGATAAATTACCGACCCAAATTGGGTCGTGGCAAATGATTCAGCAGGGTGTTGTAGAGAAGGAAACCCTGGATATTCTTAAGGCGGACGATACGTTGACCCGTATGTATGGATCGCCAGTAGAGAATGCAGCTGCTAGTCTTTTCGTCGCCTATTTCAGAACACAACGGACCGGACAATCGCCGCATTCGCCGAAAAACTGCCTGCCGGGTTCGGGCTGGACGCAAACGACTTCCGGCTATACGGACGTTTTAATCCCTAAAACCGGAGAGACGATTCGGATTAACCGCTACATCGTAGGCAAGGGCGACGAGAAGAGCGCGGTGTTGTATTGGTATCAAACGCCGCATCGCGTCATCGCGAACGAGTACGATGCGAAGTTCTGGCTGGTCGCCGATTCCATCCGGTACCACCGCAGCGATACCGCGCTGGTGCGCGTAGTGGTTTCCTTTCAAGGCGATCAGGATAAGAAGGCGGTGGAGGTCGGCGAAAAATTTGTACAAGCCGTGTATCCGGCGCTGCGACCGTATCTGCCTGCCGACAAGTCGTAAGAATCCCTATCGAATCGGGCGCGTTGTTCCACTGAACCAGACAGCATTCGGTGCATCGCTACGAGCGGCTGCAATGTCGGGCCACCCGTCGCCGTCCAGGTCTCCGATCGCAAGCCCGTACACGGTTCCCTCGGCTGTTCCCCACAAAATCTCCCGGAAGTTGGTCCCGCTTCCGTCGCTAAAGAAACGGAACCCGGTGATTTGTCATATCCCACGACAATGTCCAGCTTGCCATCGCGATTCAAATCGGCAATCGCGACGACGTAAGGCGCGCGCTGTTTGCCCGCCAACATAACAATGTCTTCGAATTGCCGATTGCCGGAGTTGAGATAGACGAAGAGCCCTTGCCGTTCGTCGCCGACAACGATGTCCAGATTTCCGTCGCCATTCAGGTCCCCCGAAGCGGCAGCGCGCGCCGACGAGCGTGGCGGTCCAACCGGCGTCTTCTGTGGAAAGCGGCCTTTGCCATCGTTCCAAAAAATCAGACTTTGACCGCCGTCGCGATGGGGCACGAACAAGTCGATCTTTCCATCGCCATCAAAATCCGCAGCCACGATGATCGTAGCGGATTCGGTGCCGGGCAGCGGCGAGCACGAGGGAAACTGTCCGTGTCCGTCGTTCATGCAAACAAAACTTAGTTGCATGATGCTGGGCGGATCGCCGCGATTTGCGACGATCAGGTCAGGGTAACCATCGCCGTTCAGATCGGAGACGGTTACATAGCGGGTCGGCCAATGAGAATCGCCAAATGTCCCCGCTACTTTGAAGTTGCCCTTGCCGTCATTGTGATAAATGACTTTGGAGTCGGGCTCGTCATTGCTTACCACCACATCCAGATATCCGTCTTTGTCGATATCGGCAAGCGCGGCGGAGTAGGTGCGATCGGGATTAGTTCCCAAATCGTGTGCCGTGAAGTTACCGTGTCCGTCATTGAGTAGCACCTTATCCAGCAGCGGCCAGTGGCGGCCCCTTCCAAATACAAGGTCGGGAAAGCCGTCACCATTCAGGTCACCGATACTGACGCTTGCGGATGTCTCCCCTTTGCTCTCCAGCGTCAACACGCGGCTGAACTCCCGGAGAGCGATTGCGGACAAGCGGCGGTCCAAGGTTTCCGAAGCTTGGTTGAGGAGTCGATGGATATCGGCGAGCTTCGTTGCCGGATCGTTGTTGTATCCCATCAGGCGATGAGGATACTTGTCCTTGCCGACAATCTTCTCGATCTCCAACCGAACCTCTTCCATTGCGGCAGTGCGGTGAGCGGAATCGCCGGTCACTTCCTCCGTCGCTTGCCGAAGGGCGCAATATAGGCTCAGCTTTGTTGCATGCGGAAGACATTCGCGCGTGTCGGCGCGGTTCCATCGAGTTTCGCTGGATAAGAGATCAACCGCGCGATGGAGTATGCGCGCGTCGGTCGAATCGGCGGCATGTAAAAAGGGAACAAACAACAAAACAAAACCAAAACGAATTGGCATAGCTCAACTGTTGGACGCTCGTTCCACCGTTTTGTTGCCATCCGAGGCTAAACCTTCGCGCGACGTGACCGTCTGACCGGAGAGAGTTACGAAAAACGCTCCATCTTCTGAGTCACCACGAAACGTAGTAGCCGTATCCTCCACTACATCGACCCGTTTCCATTTGCGCCGGAGCACTTGCTTGTAGAGCACGAAGTAACGGTTGGCCAAGTCGTCCGAATCCCACACGGAGCGGTAAACCATGGATACACGTTCCGGTTTCTTGTTTTCCCACAACTCAAAGTGTGCGCCCCGAAGGTGCGGACAAACTTCCTTCGCATCGGTATCCGTTGTGTATTGCCGCAACAGAATGGAATGATCGAGTTCACCGAGCGGCCCTTCCACTAACCGATGCATCTTGCGCAGGGAGGGAAGTGCCACCTTCACGGGCTTTTGTCCGGCGAAGTATTTTTCCGGGTGGAGAATCTGCTGCGTGGAGATCGGTGGATCCTGAAACACGCGTCGAAAGGCCGCTTTGCCGAACTTCGCGTAAACCGCCTGTTGAAACGTTTCGCCTTCGTTGTATGGAAATGTCAGCGTTTCGCGCAGGTAGAGGGGAGCTTTGTCGAAAATTCCGGATTCTGGCTCCGGTGTGGCGAATGATGTCACGCCGGCGGGGTGCCGATTCATGTACTCGCGCATCAGCCAATCCGCTTGACCTTCCACTACAGCCTGTCTCGCCGCAGAGGCTTCGCTATCGCGCTCGACACCCTTGGCAAACTTTTCGAGTGAGTAACTTTGATCCGCCAAGGCATGCGCCAGTTCATGTACTGTCGCGGACGCGCGGAGACTGGAGGATGTCCAGTCAATCAGGTATAGCTTCTTCCGGTGGTAATCGTAAAACGCGGCGGTTTGCTCGGCCAGCAGCGAGAGCATGGTGTCTCGCAGGTGGAAGTCCGGCGGAACGAAACCCAGCTTCTTTAGGGTAAGTTCTTCCGCGCGAATCTCTTCCGGTTTCACGGATTCCTTAATGCGGTCACCCATGAATTCCCTTACTTGTTTACGGGACAAAACTTCGAACGATACCGGTTTACGAACCGGGAAGCCGGTAGTCGCGGCAAGATCGTTTACAGTTGCCGTAACCAGAGCGGGATCGGGAACCTG
>CAXSIG010000238.1:0-7910 GCA_964237255.1 uncultured Bryobacteraceae bacterium | reverse complement strand
TGCCGGCCGGCATGGAACGGAGCGATATCGGTCATGGGAAGTTTGTCCAACCGGGCCAGAGCGTCCCGCGGAAAATCGTTGGTCGACATCTTACTCGCCAACGGCCACTGCCGCGAAGCGATCCAGCGCGCGCCGTTCATCGGCTGTCCCGGTTCCCCCAGGTTGACCACCGCGTCGATTGAGACGGGCTTCATGTTCTCGCAGGAATCATTCCCACAGCCGTTCCAGCACAGCGCATCGTTGAGAAACGATGCATGCTTTCCCGCCGAAATCCACACTGTCGCACCGTGTTCTTCGGCGTCCACCGTAGCGGCGCGAGCAATCTGGCTCACGTCGCACACGGTATTCTGATGGGCCGCCGCGAACCAGTAGGCGGCTTTCCATTTGGCGTTGTTTGGGTCGGTTTTGGAAGCGCGCACCAATACGGACACATGCTCCACGTCCAACGGGTGGCCGTGTGCTCCGCAGTCGTTGCGCCACAAGTGGTAAAAGTGGACTTCCGCCGCCGGCAAGCCGTCTGTCCCGGTCGCCTTGCTAGGAAACACCTGGCCGTAAATTGTGCCATTCTCCGCTTTTACCCGCGGCACGTCGGAATCGGGAACCATTTGCGCCGGAACGTGGGAGCAGTCGTCACTCGCTGCCAGGAATCGGGGAGTGAATTGAATCAGTAGCCGTTGCTCCAGTGCATCGCTCAAGCCATCGTGATCGGAATCCTTGAGCGCTACTCCTGAGGTGATCACAAAGGCGGCAAGCAATCGAAAGATAGCGGCGGTCGGAGCGTGAGAGAACAAGATCAAGCATATGACACCCGCCCCGCTCACGTTTGCGGGATTTCTCGAGCGTACCGCGCGGCGGCGTGGCCGTGTTCCTGTACTCGAAGATGCCGATTTCGACCAAGCGGCTCTCACGCGAAACGTGGAAAGCAAGTTCGTCCCCGCTATGTAGCCGCGGCCCGCCAATCCAGCCCGAGACGAAGTCGGTTCTGGGCCGGCGAGTCATGGTAATCCGCGTAGCCGGTGTGCATATTCGAGCCTTGGATAAGGCCGGGCTAGAAACTGGCGTGCTAGTAAAGGCCTTGCCGCCGGAACTAACGGCGCGGTTACGAAATCTTCGAGAGACGAAGTGAAACGCTTGTGATTGTGGGCTCACTGATTTGGCATACTTTACTGAACAGGAATTGACGCAAAACAAACAGAAACATCGATGGATGACGCTTTCGTGCACCGCCTGCGCCAGTACTTTCCTGATCGTCGCGTTCGCAGTTTCGGCAGTCCGTAGTCAAACACCGTCTGAAGCTTCGGCCTTGGCTAACATTCCGAAAACCTGGGACCCTCAGGCGATGGCGAAGCTGGAAGTGCCACTGGCAGACCCTGCACATTCTCCGAAACAGGTTTTACCTGAATACTACTATTCCATTCCGGAACGAACACTCTATAAGTCATACGCAGTATACGAACCGAGCCGTGAGCCGGCAGGCTACTGGGCGAAACTTCAGGCCGTCGAACCGGAAGTGATCTGGGGCAAAGACGCAAAAGGGATTATGCATCGGCCGCCTCTGAAGACGCGTGAGGACTGGATTAGCGCCGGTAAGTTAGTATTCTCCGAGCCGACCGTCTTTGACTACGGAAACGGATCCGCCGTCTTTCCCTTGGTCTACGTCCGAACGCCGGAATATTTTTCCACCTTGCACATCCCGTTGACCTCGGAGGGCGTTTTTCCATTCGCGGATTACGTGGTTCGCAACAAAGGAAGAGTCGATCTTGGGGCTATGTCTTGCGCGAACTGCCATACCCGCGTTCTTCCCAATGGTGCCGTCATCGCGGGGGCGCAGGGCAATTTCCCCTTCGAAAAGACGTTCGCCCGAGAATTCTACGAACTCGATGCGGCCTTCCACGATAATCCCAAGCAAGCGGAAGCGATTGCTCATAATCTGATGCGGACTCTGTTTTCCGTTCCGTGGTTAAAGCCCAATCCCGCCGAGTTGACCTTGCAAACCTCCGCCAAGGAAATCGCCGATATCTACCAAGCGTCTCCGGCGGGCGTGTTTGACCGTCAAGGCACAAGCGCGATATTCCCCTCCCAGATTTCCGATCTGATCGGGGTGCAAGAACGGTTCTATCTCGACCATACCGGTCTCCAACGGCAGCACGGCCCCGGGGACATGATGCGCTACAGCTCATTGAACCAGGACCTGAATGTATTCGGAGATTACGGTGGATTCATACCGAAGGCCGGCAAAGACGGCAAGCTTCCGGACCCAAAAGAGATACGCCGGTACAGCGACGAGCAGTTGTACGCGCTTACTTTATATCTTTACTCCCTGAGGCCGCCCGCAAATCCAAATCCGGTCAATGCAACCTCGCGACGAGGGCTAGTTGTGTTCAATCTCCAAGGTTGTGGTGGCTGTCATACCGCGCCTTTGTATACGAACAATAAACTCACCTTGGCCAAGGGCTTTGATCTGCCGGCCGATACCCAGGGCGATGCGGTAATGCCGATTTCCATTAACACCGATCCACGATTAGCTACACAGACTCGCCGCGGAACCGGATATTACAAGGTGCCGTCGCTGAAAGGTGTTTGGTATCGCGGCCCCTTTGAGCACAACGGTTCGATTGCAACGTTAGAGGACTGGTTCGACCCTGCCCGTTTAAAGGACGACTATGTGCCCACCGGTCTGGTTGGCCATAGCGTTACACATCGGGCGGTGCCTGGCCACAACTTCGGATTGGATCTCCCGCCTGACGAGAAACGCGCACTGATTGCGTTCCTAAGAACTCTTTAGCGCGCGATACAATGTTGTAGGAAATACGTGACTAAGTTAGCGCTCACTGTCCTCCTCTTTCCTACTTTCCTCCTCGGCGTCGATTTCGTAAAAGACGTTCAGCCGATACTGGCTCAGCGGTGTATTTCCTGCCATGGCGAAAAGGCCCACATGGGCAATCTGAGGCTCGATTCGCGTCAGGCCGCGGACCACGTGTTAACCAACGGTTTGCTGATCCGAAAAGTGTCGGGGCAGGAAAAAACCACCATGCCCCCCGTCGGCGCGCCCCTTACCGCCGAACAGATCGCAATTCTGAAGACGTGGATTGATGCCGGCGCAGCTTGGCCCGCAAGCGCCACCTTCACGAAACACTGGGCCTTTGAGCCGGTGCGTCGGCCTGCCGTTCCCTCGAATGCGGGACGCACCGAGATTGACCGGTTCCTCACTGCGCGATTGCAGAAGGAGAACATCACGCCTTCCCCCGAGGCGGATAAGCGAACCCTGCTTCGGCGCGTGTCGCTGGACATAACCGGCCTCCCTGCAACGGCCTCGGAGACCAGCGCGTTTCTCGCCGATGCCGCCCCCGGTGCGTATGAGCGCGCCGTGGACCGGTTGCTCGCTTCCCCTCATTTCGGTGAGAAGTGGGCGCGCTATTGGCTTGATCTGGCGCACTATGCCGATAGCGATGGCTACGAGAAAGACTTGGTGCGGCCCATGGCATGGCGCTACCGGCAGTGGGTGATCGAAGCGCTGAATCGCGATCTTCCCTATGACCAGTTCACCGTGCAACAACTGGCCGGCGATGAGTTGCCGAACGCGACCACTGAAACGCGAGTGGCCACCGGCTTCCTTCGCAACACACTAACCAACCGCGAAGCGGGCGTCGATCGCGGCGAAGCTCGATTTGAGCAGTTGATCGACCGGACAGGAACAGTCGGCACCACCTTCCTTGGCCTGACCGTGCGCTGCGCGCAATGTCACGACCATAAGTACGACCCGATTTCGCACCGCGACTTCTACCAGATTTTCTCGTTCTTTAACGTGGCGGAAGAAGCTGAAGTCCCCGCGCCCATGCCCGGCGAGAGCGGACCTTACGAAGCCGCTCTGCCCCGGTATTTCGAGAAGCGCAAAACGATTCTGGAATTGCATAGCGTTGCCCAGTATCAGCAAACCTGGGAAAACGAAATCCGCGCCGCTATGGCCGATCCCGGCAAGCGCACCGATTGGGACTTCAACGTCACCGAGTACCGCGCCGGATTTGACCGTGCAAATAAGATCATGGCGCTCCCGAATGACGAGCGCCGCGCGCGAGATCGATATCGCCTCACCAAGTTCTTCGTGGGACATATCGGCCCGGTGTTCTCGAAGGACAAGACGCTGGCCGCAAGCCTGAAGGAAGCGAAAGCGCAACTCGATGAACTCGATGCCGGCCTGCCGCCCTACGCGGAAGCGCCCGTCATGGAGGACGATTTCAACGAACCTCCTTCCATGATCCATTCGCGTGGCGACTATAAAGGAACGGGACCGGTAGTCGCGTCGAACGCCCCGCACTTCCTCCCGCCCATGAAAGCGGAAGGTCGCGCCGATCGACTGGCGTTCGCAAAGTGGATCGTCGCCCCGGACAATCCGCTGACAGCCCGAGTCGCCGTCAATCGCTACTGGCAGGAGTTGTTCGGCCGGGGCATCGTCTCCACGTCGGAAGACTTTGGAACGCAAGGTGACAAGCCGTCGCATCCCGAATTGCTGGACTGGCTAGCGTCGGAATTCCAAGGCGATCTGAAGTGGAGCCCGAAGAAATTGATTCGGATGATCGTCCTTAGCGATGCATACCGACGGTCGTCGAATGATCGCGAGGACCTGAACCAAAAGGATCCCGCCAACATCCTGCTGGCCCGACAGTCGCGACTGAGGCTCTCAGCGGAATCGATCCGCGACGAAGCCCTTGCCGTTAGCGGCTTGCTGAATCCGGAGATCGGCGGAAAGAGCGTTCGCCCCCCGCAGCCTGCGGGTGTAGCGGAACTGGGTTACGCAAACAGCGTGAAGTGGAAAGAATCGACGGGTCCGGACAAGTATCGGCGCGGTCTATACATCCACTATCAGCGCACCACGCCGTATCCGTTCCTCGTCAACTTCGACGAACCGGATTCGAACCTCACGTGCACGCGCAGAAGGGTCTCGAACACGCCCCTACAAGCCCTGAATTTGATGAACGATCCTGTGTTCTACGAAGCCGCCGAGAACTTGGCGAAAACTCTCGCGAAGCGGAGTGATGGCATCACATACGGATTCCAGGTCGCGCTGAACCGAGCCCCGACGCCGGCGGAGCGCGATCGCCTCCAGAACTATTACAAGTCGCAATCGCCTGACGTGGCATGGCTGAACGTGAGCCGAGTGCTGTTGAACCTGGACGAATTTATTACAAGGGAGTAAAAGCCATGACGCCGAATCAGTATCAGCGGATTCAATCCCGACGCCGGTTCTTCCGGGAGTGCGCCGGTGGATTGGGCACGGTAGCGCTGGCGAATATGATGGCTCGCGACGGTTACGCGGCCGGCTCGACAGCCAAACTCCCGCCATTACCGGCAAAGGCGAAGAACGTCATCTTCCTGTTCATGGAGGGCGGCCCGAGTCAATTGGATCTCTTCGACCCGAAGCCCGAGCTGGAAAAATGGGACGGCAAATCTCTCCCGGACTCCATAACGAAAGACCTGAAATTAGCATTCATCAAGCCGACCGCATCCGTCCTGGCAAGCCGGGCGAAATTCCGCCCGCGCGGCCAATCGGGAATGGAGATCTCCGATTTTCTCCCGCACACGGCCGAATGTGCCGACGACATCTGTCTCATCCGATCGATGCACACGGACGCATTCAACCACCATCCGGGCCAGTTGCTGCTGTTCAGCGGCACAACCCAGGTAGGTCGCCCAACGCTCGGCTCGTGGGTCGTTTATGGACTTGGCACGGAATCCCAAAACCTTCCGGGCTTCGTGGTCCTAAGCTCCGGTGTGGGAACCAGCGGCGGCGCATCGAATTTCTCGTCGGGTTTCCTGCCCTCGACCTATGGCGGCACGCAATTTCGAAGCTCGGGTGAACCAATCCTCTACCTGTCCAGCCCAAAGGGCGTCACCGCTGAATCGCAGCGGGAAAACCTGGACGTACTCCGTGATCTCAACACGCAACACCTGCAAGCCACAGGCGATCAGGAAATCGCATCCAGAATCGCGTCCTACGAGCTAGCGTTCCGGATGCAAAGCGCGGCGCCGGAGTTACTCGATTTTTCAAAAGAGTCGCCATCAACGCTAGAAATGTATGGTGTCAACGGCGATAAAACGAAGAGCTTCGGCACCAACTGCCTGCTCGCCCGACGCATGGTGGAGCGTGGCGTCCGGTTCGTCATGCTCATGCACGCCAGTTGGGACAACCACACAAATCTTTCCGCCAGCTTGAAGAAAAACTGCGATGCGACCGATCAAGGCACTGCGGCGCTGCTCAAAGATTTAAAGCAGCGAGGCTTGCTCGATTCCACGCTAGTCGTATGGGGCGGCGAGTTCGGTCGCACTCCCATGTCGGAGATTCGCAAGCCCGAAGAAGCGGACAACGCCGGGCGAGATCACCATCCCGTCGCTTACAGTATGTGGATGGCGGGCGGCGGCATCAAGGGCGGGCAGGTTGTCGGAAAAACGGATGACCTATGCTTCAACATATTGGAAGACAAAGTCCACGTGCACGACCTGCAAGCGACCATCCTGAACCGCCTCGGGTTCGACCATACCCGGCTCACGTATCACTACATGGGCCGCGATTTCCGCTTAACCGATGTTGAGGGACAGGTCGTTCAGAAGCTCTTAGTTTGATGCGCTTGGCAAGGCGAGCGCTCCCCGTTGTCCTCGTCTCGGTGTGGTTTCTCTATCTGATTCGAGGAGCGTTCAAAGAATTTTTCAACGTCGACGACATCACGAATCTCTGCATTGCCTACCTGCAAGGCTACTGGTTCCTCGTCAAGGGATGCGTCCTGTTCTGGACCGGGGCCATCCGGCCTCTGGGCCAGCTATTCTATCTAGTCATCTACCAATTCGCCGGCTATTATCACGTCCCGTTCCGGATCGCGACATTCGCCTTTCTCGTCCTGAATTTGGCGTTGCTCTACGCCTTCTTCCGTAAGCTGCCCGGATCGCGATGGTTCGCGATCCTGTCGCTGGTGATCGTCTGCTACTGCGGCGACATGGTGGAGATGTACACCAGCACCGGAACCATTTACGACACGCTCTGTCTGACGTTCATGCTCCTGGGTCTGCTCTGCGTGATGCGCGAGCGTCCTCGATGGATACTCGCGGCAGTGTGCTGCATCGCCGCGGTCGATTCGAAAGAGATGGGCGTATCTTTGCCCGCGATCATCCTGGCGTACGAACTGATTGTCCGCCGCAAGCTTCGAGCAGCCGCTGTTGCCTCGACGGGCGCTGTCAGCGTCGGATTCCTCCTCAGCCGTTTAGCGGTTCGCAACGCGCTCAGCGACATGCCGGCGTACCAACTCACCATCACTTGGGCCCGGTATCTCGAAACCACGCGCACCTATTTCAACGACTTGATTTTCCATGGCCGCTTCAGCGATACAGGCGCAATTGTCTGCCTGCTTGTTGCCTTGGCAATTGCAGCCTTACTTCGCAACCGGCTCATGCTATTCGGCTGGTGCTACTACATTCTGGCGTTGATGCCGATGTCCTTTGCGACACCACGATCCGGCTACGCCGCTTATGTTCCATTCGCAGGAGCGGCCATTTACGTCGCGGCGCTACTGTTTACGTTGCTCGACCGGCTCCCACGTACTCCGCGTGCCATCGGTGTGGCGGCCGCTATTCTGCTCGCGATGCGAAACGAACAAAGGCAGGAACGCTTCCTGACAAAGCATGACTTGGGCCACCCAGGCGGAGAAGAAACGGTTCGGGCGGTGGCCGACGGAATCGGTGCCTTGCATCCCACGATGCCGAAAGGGGCGAGTTTGCTGCTGATTAACGATCCTTTTGAGGACGACCAGGAACTGCCTCACTCCACCTTGCGCCTCAGGTATCGAGACATTTCGATTCGCACTACCAAGCTCAAATGGCAGCGCCGTCCGGGGAAGATTCCGTATCCTCCGGAGCCGTTCGAT
>CAXSIG010000237.1:2452-7911 GCA_964237255.1 uncultured Bryobacteraceae bacterium | reverse complement strand
ATTTGCCATCGGGGGACCAGCGCGCATCCTGCTCGCGCCATGGGGTGTTGGTGACGCGCTGCGGCTCACCGCGTTCCATGGCGACGGTGAACAGTTCGCCATGTACCAGCACAGCGGCGCGGCGGTTCGAGGGCGACACGTGGAAACTTTCGGCATTGTTCGAGATGGTGATGAGTTCGGTATCGTTCTCCTTCGAATCCGACTTCACGTCTACGCGGATTTCGGTGCTTTTGCCGCTGGCGATGTCCAGCTTCCAGATGCCGAAGTTGTCTTCGTACACGATGGTGCGGCGGTCAGCGGAGATGCTGGGGAAATAGAGGTTGCCATCGGTGTGATGCGTGACCTGGACGGGCGCGCCGCCCTTCTCCGAAATCTTCCAGATGTTGTTGACGCTCTTCATGACATCCGGGCCGGCGTACTTGATTCCCTTTTCGCTTGCGGTGCGGTCACTAACGAAATAGATATCGCCGTTCGCGCCGTACATGGGCCAGAGATAGTTCCCTTTGTAATCGGCATCGCCCAGGTGGGTGTAGGTCTTGGCTGCTACATCCATCACCCAGAGGTCGGCTGCGTAGGCACCGCGGTAATGCTTGCGGGACCACACGGCGGGATGGCGCATGAATGCCATTTTCTTGCCATCGGGGGAGAAGCTGGCGGAAGCACCCCAATCCACGGGGAGCGGCTCTTCGGACCCGCCGTTTACATCGATCTCAAATAAAGTGGCGACGCTGGGGAAGGCGCCTTTCGCGCGCACGGAGGAGAAGACGACCTTCTTACCATCGGTGCTCCAGCCGACAACGTTATCGTCCGCGCTGTGAAAGGTGAGCTGCTTGGGTTTACCGCCGGCGACGGGGACGACGAAGACGTCGTAATTGCCATCGCGGTTCGAGGAGAATGCGACCATTTCGCCATCGGGGGAAAAGCGGGGGTAGACTTCGCGGGCTTTGTTGTCGGTAAGGCGGTGGATGTCGGCGCCGTTTTCGTTGGCGATCCAGATGTCGCCGAGGTAGCTGAAAGCGACCTTACCCTTCGCGTAAGCAGGGTGGCGTAGCATTTTTACCTGGGCGGAAACGGGGGCCGACGCGAGAAACAGCGTAGCGAAGACGGCGAGGAGGGAGAGCGGGCCGCGATTTTGCATGTCTCACACGATAGCATTTGGAGGCCACCGTTCGGGCGCAGTTCGAGTGTACGGAGCCGGTTTTGCCGGTTGAATTTACCCATTCAGCTTGCTTTCGGAGCCGAGTTCGGGGTCGAGACGGCCCTCCATGGCGCGGGTTTTGCGGATATATTTCTCGATTTCCGGGAGCGTTGAAACGAAGCCAAACTGAGCGGGGAAAAACGGGCGGTTCTGTTGTTTGTGTACTTTGCGAATCTTAACGACTTCGGTAATCCCGGCTGTCATGCGGACGCGGCGGTCGGCTTGGAGTTTGAAGAGCCTCGCTTCGGCGGCGTGAAATTGCTTTGAGAGACGCTGTTCGTACACGGAGAGTTTGAGCAGTGTATCGGCGTCAACCTTAAAGGTGATGGCAGCGGCCAGGCCCGATTGGATGGGTTGCATGTTTTCCTCTTCGCCAAGGCTGATGATCTCGGCGTGGCGTTCGTGGCCGAGAGTGAATAGGGAGCTTTCGAGAGCGCCAACACGACGCATACGCCAGCGGAGTTCGGAGAGGGATTGGGTCGCTTCTTTTTCGAGGTCTCCAATGGGGGCGTACATTTCGTGGCAGCGGGCTTCGAAGGCCTTGAAAGCGTCGAGGTCCTCATATGGCATGACAACTACGTGGGAGGTAAAGCCATGCCGGAGCGCGTTTAAGCTGGAGCGGCGCTTCCCTTGTTCGGATTTCGGGCCTGTGGAGTTTTTCGCGTTGAGGCGGTTCTGAGCGGCTTTGACTGAGGTCGACTCAGCGGCTTGCTCTATAGGAATGACGTTAGGTTCCATTGCGCCTATAGTTCAGCATGGGCAATTGTACGGTTTGAAGAAAAGTTGGGGTTTTCTTAGGAAATTCGCCGAAAACTACTTGTGACCGGGATTCCTACCGCAATATTGAGCCGAGCTCGATTACCCGCGACATTGTCGAAGATATCCACGACGAGCAGAAGGAGAACGGCGCCAGAGAGGGCCGGTGTAGTAGCTTACGATCTGCCGCCCGGAATCGGCAACGTAGAGAAGTCGTCAACGAACCGGCGCAGCAGCCGTGACAAATCCTGCAGGTCTTGCTTGCTCCATTGGGCAAAAAGGGCAGTGGCAATTCGTTCGCGAGCTGCATCAATCAGGGTTGTTGTTTGGAGCCCCTTCGTTGTGATTTTCGCTTCGCGTATTCGCTTATCGGCTTTCGACGGCCGCCGGGCGACCAGCCCCAAGCTTTCGAGTTTCGCAAGTTGCCGGCTTACCGTGGTGTAATCCCGTCCGGCCAGGTTGGCAAGTTCGACTACGCCGATGGGTCCTTTGCGTTCGATTCCAATCAGGAGAGGAAATAACGCCCGGTCAAGATCCACACCAGCTTCCTGGAGAAGAGCGCTATCGCGTTGCGGTTGGTTCATGAGACCAACCAGATCCACCAGAGCGTGATGAAGCCCGCGGAGTTCTTTGTTCACAGGACTCATTCTCCTACTGGCTTATCTCTCCCAAAATATGTGTATCATACACTTATATGGAGACGGACTTATGAAAGCCGCGGTTGTGATGGAAGCGGGCCTAGCGCCTACATACGGTCATTTCAAGGATCCGGCTGCCGCCTCAGATGAGGTGCTGGTCACAGTAACCGCCGCGGCACTCAGCGCGGTGGTGAAGAGCCGGGCATCCGGGAAGCACTACAGTTCATCGGGAAATCTTCCGTTCGTCGTGGGCGTCGACGGAGTAGGCCGGCTGGAAGATGGCCGTCGTGTTTACTTCGCTTTGCCGAAGGCGCCATTCGGCAGCATGTCGGAACGAACAGCCGTTCCCTACTCACAGTGCGTCGCGGTTCCCGATGGATTAGACGATGTCACGGCGGCGGCTATTGCGAATCCCGGCATGTCGGCGTGGGCCGCATTTCGCGAACGCGCCAAGCTGACGGCCGGAGAGACCGTACTTGTCAACGGAGCGACGGGCACGGCGGGCCGCTTGGCTGTGCAGATCGCCAAACATATGGGGGCAAGCAGAGTGATAGCGACCGGCCGAAACATGGAGGCGCTGCAAGCACTAAGGGCGATTGGGGCTGACGCAACCATTCCTTTAGGAGATATCGGCGACGGATTCGAGAGCGCTCTGCGGGGACAGTTCGAGAGTGGAATCGACATTGTTTTGGATTATCTTTAGGGGGCGAGCGCGGAACGGATTCTTATCGCGGGAGCAAAGGCGGGACACGAAGCAACGCCGATCCGTTTCGTCCAGGTGGGCTCGGTGAGCGCCGCAACCATCACTTTGCCAACCGCGGCGCTTCGTTCTTCCGCCATCGAGTTGATGGGCAGCGGCATGGGAAGTGTTCCTATGGACCGACTGATGCGGTCTGTCGGGGACCTGATGAAATCGGCGGGGCCGGCAAGGTTGCAGATCGCTACGCGCGTTCTGCCGCTCACGGAAATTGAAACGGCGTGGGGTGCGGACGTTGGATCACCGCGCACTGTGTTTCAGATAGCAACCGCAGTCTAGCTGAAGTTCACTTCTGTTGGCGGCGAGTGGCGCAAAGCGATCGCGCGGGCGTCACAGGTACAACTGCTTGGGCCACTGGGCAACGGGCAGTTTTCTGCGGATCGCAATCCGAGTCGATTCGATCCAGGCCAGGGGCCAGAGGCAGGAGATTAGTAGCCACGACCATTGCAACGTGTTCGGGGCAAAAGCCAGGCAAAGCGCGCCGGTCAGCGCGATCCATTTCACCACACGGAAGATGCGCGCTCGTGGCGCGGTATACACGGGCAGGAGCGGCGACACAAGCAGGAGGCTGGCTCCCAGGGCGAGCGCCAATGGGGCCCACGCGATCTTGCCTGTAACAAATAACATCACGTTCACAAAGCAGAGAATCAGCCATCGCGCCCTGGGGCTAGAGCAAAATGCGCGAGCTTCCCGATTGCCGTCGCGGAGCAATCGGGCTTCGGCCGCGGTCAAGAGCACCTTGCGATAGCCGCGGTTTGCCAGTTTTGGATCCCCGAGCGCGGCGATTCCGTCGGCTGTTGCTTCTTGCGTTAGTTCGTAATGCTGTTGGATTTCGCATCGGACCTGGGCAATCGAATCCTTGGATAAACCCCGGGTCGCTTGTGTTAGCCAACTTTCCAACTCGGTCATTGTTTTTATGCCTCCCCTAAAAGCGCGGTGACCGCGCCCGATAGCTTGCGCCACTCGGCCCGTTCTTTGGCCAGCGTCCCGCGTCCGGATTTCGTAATGCGGTAATAACGGCGCGTTCGGCCCTTCTCGACATCTTCATAGGACCCCACCAGACCCTCGGTTTCGAGCTTGTGGAGAGCCGGATAGAGAGTCCCTTCCTTGAAATCCAAAACACCCTGAGAGCGCTCCTTGATCTGTTGGGCGATTCGATAACCGTGGCTGGGCTCATGCAACAAGGTTTCAAGAATGAGCGTCGGTAACGTTCCTTTGAAGTTCAATGATGCCTCGGATTCCTATGCATAGGATATGCGCTTAACTCGGCTCTGTCAACTAGAACAATATGTGCGATACGATACGGTAAAATGCGCCGTTTCGCCTTCCTGGCATTTTTCGTTTTATTCCCTGGAAGGGCCGCGCAAGAGCAGTGGATTCATCTTGTCACTCCGCATTTCGAGATGTACACCACAGGCAGTGAAAAGCGCGCGCGCGAGGTTATTCTTTATTTTGAGGAAGTCCGCAGTTTCTTCGCGCAGGCTTCTCCCGTTCGCGGCGTAACCGAATTTCCCGTTCGGATTATCGGTTTCAAGAACGCCAAGCAGTACGAGCAGTATCGCATCAATGCGTTTGCGACGGCGTTTTTCACCAAAGGGCGGTATCGCGACTACATCGTACTCGGCGATCTGGAGGCCGAACACTTGCCGGTAGCGATTCACGAATACATGCATATGGTGGTGAAGAATAGCGGCCTGAAACTACCTGTGTGGCTCGATGAGGGTTGGGCCGACGTTTATTCCACGCTGAAGCCCCTCGGGAAGAAGTCCATGGTGGGGGATCTGATTCCGGGCCGGGTGCAGGTTCTTCAGCGGGAAAAATGGATGTCGTTCGAGGAACTGACTTCGGTGGGGCACAAATCGGCAGCGTACAACGAGAAGAATCGCGCGAGCATTTTTTATGCGGAAAGTTGGGCGCTGGCGCACATGCTGTATCTCAGCCCGGGATATGCGGACCACTTCAACAAATTCCTGCTGACTCTAGATTCCGGCGCGACGGCGAATGACGCTTGCAAAAGCGCTTTCGGAAAGTCCGGCATGGAGGTGTTCGCGGATCTTCAAAGTTATTTGCACAGCAACCAGTTGTATGGCGCGATCTTCGACGTGAAACT
>CAXSIG010000237.1:0-2437 GCA_964237255.1 uncultured Bryobacteraceae bacterium | reverse complement strand
GGTAAGTCAGAGGAGGAGGCCAGCGTGGATAAGCCGACAGCTTTTGACTCGGCGCTTATGTCGGCGGACCTATTTGCCGCGACGAATCGGGGGGGCCAGGCCAAATCGGAATATCAGGCACTTGCGGTGAGCAATCCGGATCGGCCGGAGATCCCACAGTCGCTTGGGTATCTGGCGTGGCAGGAATTCGATACGGATTTAGCGCGCAAGGAATTCAAGAAGGCGTTCGCGGCGGGCAGCAAAGATCCGCAGATGTGTTTTCACCTGGCGATGCTGGAGTTGCAGCACGGCGATATAGAAACGACGGCGATTCCGGCATTGCGGCGGGCGCTGGAGGGGAAACCGGACTATCATGATGCGCGCTTCGAGTTGGGCATCGCGGAATTGAGAGCCAACCATTATGCGGAGTCGATTGCGGACCTGAAGCTGTTGAAAACGGTTAAGCCGGATAACGCGGGACGTTATTTCAACGCTCTCGCTTATTCGTATGCGCATACCGGCAACTTGTCCGAAGCCCGCAAGCAGGCTGAATCCGCGAAGAAATGGGACCGCACGGATCCGGACAAGGAGCAAACGGCGAATCTGCTCCGTTATCTGGAGGAGCAGGAACGAGCCAAGCCTGTCGCAGCGTCCGAGGGCGCGCGCGATGCGGGGCGTCCACGCCTGGCCATGGCGTCGAAGGGTAATCCATTCGTCAAGGCCGGGGAGAAGGTGGTCCGGGTGGAGGGAACGGCGAAAGAGGTTGGGTGCGACGGAGGGTTGCAGTTCACGATCGTTTCCGGCGGCACGGCGATGACGTTCGCGGTGTCCAACCCCAATTTGATTCTGATCAAACACAACTCCGATACAACATTCGATTTCCAATGCGGCCCGCAGAAGGAGTTTCCGATTGCGGTGGAGTACGTGCCGGCGGAGAGGCGCGGCAAGATCGCGGGGTATGTCAGGATGCTGGAGTTTTAGAACTTAGCAAAATTCATAGCAAAGCCACGATAAGATTGGGCGATGCGTATTACGTTTTTTCTATTCGTCTGCTCCGCTGTTTGGGCGCAGACGGCGCCCGTTACCACGATGGATGTGGAGTACTCCACTGTGGGGCAGCGCGTGTCGATGGATATTTATCGTCCGGCTGATGAGGCGGTGCATCCGGCTGTGCTGATGGTGCATGGCGGCGGATTTCGCGCGGGGAATCGCGAAAGCTACAGCAAGATGGCGGCGCGGCTGGCGCAGAACGGGTATGTAGCGGCCACCGTGTCTTATCGGCTAGCGCCGCAGTTTCCGTTTCCCGCCGCGGTTCAGGACGTGAAGGCGGCGGTGCGATTCTTGCGTGCGAACGCAAAGGCGTATCACGTGGATCCCGATCACATTGGGGCGATGGGCGGGAGCGCCGGAGGAACGCTGGTGTTGTTTCTTGGGCTGACGGCTGGGGTTCCGGAGTTCGAAGGCACGGGGCCGAACCAGGGTGTATCGAGCGCGGTGCAGTGCATCGCCGATTACTACGGCGCTACGGATTTTACGCAGTCTTATGCAAAGAGCGTGGATGCGGCGGAAGTGTTGCCTTTGTATCTTGGCGGTGACTTGAAACAGAAGCGGCCCGCGCATATTCGGTCTAGTCCCCTGTATTGGGTGACGCCGAATGCCGCTCCTATCCTGGCGTTGCATGGAACGTTGGACCCGTATGTCGCTTACGAGCAATCGGCATGGCTGCTGGCGCGCTTGTTGGACGCGGGGGTTACGGCGGAGCTTGAGACTCTCCCCGGCGCGGGGCATGGATTTAAAGGCGCCGATGCGGAACGAGCGGACGTGCGGGCCATTGCGTGGTTTGATCGCTGGCTGAAGCCGGCGAAGTAGATGCATATTCCCGACGGCTATCTTAGCCCGTCAACTTGCGCCGTTCTGTACGGCTCCGCTACGCCGTTCTGGTACGTGGCGTTCCGAAGGATGAAGCGCATTGCGGGATCGGAAACGATTCCGTTGACCGCTATGTTCGCGGCGTTTTCTTTCGTGATCATGATGTTCAATCTGCCGCTACCGGGAGGCACTACTGGGCATGCGGTGGGAATGGGGATCGCGGCCATCGTGCTGGGCCCTTGGGGAGCGATTGCGTCCGTATCCGTGGCGCTTGCGATTCAGGCGCTGTTCTTCGGGGACGGCGGTATTACGGCGCTGGGTGCGAACTGTTTCAACATGGGCGTGGTTGGATCGCTGGTCGCCATCGTTGTGTATCGGGCGGTGGCGGCGAAGTCACCGTTGCGAAGCGCTCGGCGCGCGTTGGCCGCGGGGCTGGCTGGATACGCGGGGATCAACGCTTCGGCTCTACTGGCGGCGATCGAGTTCGGTGTGCAACCGCTCTGGTTTCATGACGCGCATGGCGTGCCGCTTTACTGTCCGTATCCCCTGTCAATCGCGATTCCCGCGATGATGATCGGTCACCTGACGT
>CAXSIG010000236.1:0-7913 GCA_964237255.1 uncultured Bryobacteraceae bacterium | reverse complement strand
GTCCGTAATCATCCGAAGCTTGAGGACTTTCTTCTCGAACGCGTCCGTACCTACTTCCGCGATTTCCGCTATGACGAAGTGAACGCTGTGCTCGCCGCCGGTTGGGACAGCCTGCCTGATGTGCGCGCTCGTTTGGTTGCCCTCAGTGCAGTTCGGCCCACCGCTGACTTCGAGCCTCTGGCCGCTAGTTTCAAGCGCATTCGCAACATCCTGAAACAAGCGCAATTCTCTGGCGACGCTGCGCCAAACCCCGAATTGCTCGAAGAAGGTCCTGAACGCGACTTGTTCGAAGCGTTTGCCCGTATCCAATCCGAGATTGCAGCGCTCCCGTATCAACCCGCACTCGAACGTATCGCTACGCTAAGGCCCGTGGTGGATAGTTTTTTTGACAAAGTGATGGTCAACGCTCCCGATGAGGCACTCCGGCAAAATCGCCTGGCGCTCCTCCAAGCCATAGCAACGGAATTTTCAAAGCTAGCCGACTTCTCTGAGATTGTGACCGCGACCTAATTTGTAGGTGTCAAAATGCGGGGATGGATATAAAACGAGTTGGTTCGCGGCCTTCTACCAAAGGATCGTCGGACTGGTTTAGTGGGGAAGTGCGAATCGATCCGCTGTTCCAAGCGCCCGATCCGGCATTTGTCCAAGGTGCCAGCGTTACTTTTGAGCCGGGAGCGCGAACAGCATGGCATACTCATCCGCTCGGCCAAACGCTCATTGTCATGTCGGGTTTTGGATGGGCGCAGCGCGAAGGGGGACCGGTGGAGGAGATCCGGCCGGGCGACGTGGTTTGGTTTCCACCCGGTGAGAAACACTGGCATGGAGCAACGCCCACTACCGCTATGACGCACATTGCGATTCAGGAAAAGCTCGACGGTAAGGTGGTGGACTGGATGGAGCAAGTGACGGACGAAGAATATCGCGCTTGAGCTCTGTGGAGACAAACTCCCAGCAAACGAAGTGGCCTGATACTTGCCGCTTGCTGTTGCTCCCAGAGCTAAAACGTTGAACCTAAATCAATACCGTCCGTTTGTTGTGACTGCGGGATACACTCTGTTGCTGCTCCTCACAGTTCATGTGGCAGAAGCCGTGGATGAGGCGAAAGGTTCCATTCGAGGTACTGTCACCAACGCCGCAACCGGCGAACCTTTGCGGAAGGCCTATGTACGGCTTGCGTCGGCTTCGGATGGAGGCAAAGTCCGTCCAACCGTCACGGATGACGTAGGACGATATGTCTTTAGAGACGTTCGGCCCGGCAATTATTCTGTAGAAGCGGAACACCAGGGGTTTATGGATGGCAGATACGGCAGTGCTGCCGGAATGCCGCTGGAGTTGAAAATTTCGACCGATCAGGACCTGTCCGGTATAAACTGACGCCCCCCGCAACCGTTTCGGGGCGCGTCACCGATGAGGACGGGGAACTGTGGGCCCACGCGGTAGTGAACGTGTTTCGCTCAAAGTGGGAGCGTGGCAAGCGGCGACTTGAGGGTTTTACGTCCGCAGACGTGGACGACAAGGGAGACTTTCGCATCGGGCATCTGGCGCCGGGCCGATACTATTTACTGGCAGAACCAGATGCGCACTGGGAAGCTACGAATCGCTCCCCGTCCTCTTCGCGATTGCAGCCGACCTGGTACCCGAATTCGCTCGATTCGTCCGGCGCGACACCTATCGGTCTTACCGCGGGCCAAGAACTGACCGGCTTTCAAATTCGATTACAAACAAGCAGCATTTACCGGATTGGAGGAAGGGTGTCGGGGGCGCAGCAAATACGTATCCTGCCGGGTCCCGGTCCGTGGATAAGACCACGCGTTTCGTTGGCATCGATGAGCGGCGCGGGAGGAATCACTACAACCAGTTCCTTGCGACAGGACGCTTCGTTTGAGTTCGAGGGCGTTGCTTCCGGTAGCTATCAAATCCTTGTCGAGCAAGGAATCATGCCGACTATTGTGTGGGGCTCGGTCGAGGTGCAGGTTGGCAATCATGATGTGAAAGACGTCTCGATAACGGTTCATGCTCCGCACTCGTTGAAAGGAACCGTCAAGCTCGACGAAGACGATAAGACTCTACCTGAGGGCTTATCGCTCTGGCTTGATTCTCCCGATGGTCGAGCTTGGGAAGCAAGCACGGCCCCGTGCAAAGACGGCAGTTTTAGTTTCGACAGTGTGCCTTCCGGGCGGTATCGTGTCCACGTGCGAGCTGGAACGTCCAGACGATATTACGTAAAACATCTTCGATACGGCGGCGTTGATGCCACCGATCCCACCTTCTCTGTGTCCTCGACAGAAGAGACACTCGATGTCACTCTCAGTTCCCGTGGCGCAACAGTGAAGGGAGCCGTTCTGGGTAATGCTTTACCCGGCTCTGCGGCCACCCAAGTTGTATTGTTACCGGATACAGCCGACTCCGATTCGAAGCTTTCCGAAACTCATTTGGGCGTTTTGGATCAATTGAACGCGTTCGCGGTAAAGGATGTTGTTCGACCGGGCGGCTATACGGCCTACGCATTTCAGGGCGTCCCGGACGGTGCATGGACCGACCCTGAATTCATCAAGGGAGTGGAAAGTAAGGGAGTCCGAGTCGCGGTCGCGGAAGGGGACGTGAAAGTGATTGAAGTTCCTCTCATCCCGCAGGCAGATCTCGCTGCGCTGCTTGTCCGGCTTGGTATGAACTAAGCGTTTGGGCGACTGGAAAATCTCGCTTTCGTTGCGGTAAGTATTGCCGATGTCCGGTGCTACTCTTATCGAGGAGCTTTTCACATGACAACCATTACCGAGTTGGCCCAGTCGTTCTTTGAGGCCTGCGAGACGGGAAAAGGATGGGCGGCTTGCGGCGAGTATTGCACTCCGGACGCAACGTTTGCCGCACAGGCCGAACCACTGCTCGACGTAACTACACTCGCGCAGTACACCGACTGGATGAAGGGTATCCTGACTGTTCTACCGGACGCCCGCTATGAACTGAAGTCATTCGCCACGGACACGGAACGGAACAACGTCGCCGCATACGCAGTCTTCCACGCGACGCACACGGCGCAAGGCGGCCCGGTACCGCCGACCGGCCGTAGCACCAGCACGGACTACGTTTATGTCATGCAGTTCGAAGGGCAGAAGATCGTTCATATGACGAAGATCTGGCATTCCGGATTGGCGCTAAAAGATCTCGGCTGGGTTTAGCCCCCACCGAGTACTCGCGGTATAGAAGCACTTGACGTTTCGTGGATTACGTGGCACGATATATCGTGCAACGTAATATGAACGATCCGATCACCTTAATTCTCACGAGCCTCGCCACCGGCGAGAAACACGGTTACGCCATGATGGAGGACATCGCCGGCTTCTCCGGAATTCGCTTGGGAGCGGGTACGCTCTACGGCGCGATCACGCGCATGGAGGAACGCGGGTTGATCCGCCCAGTGAAATCCGACGACCGGCGGCAGCCTTATTCCCTAACCGCACTTGGCCGCAAGCAGTTGGCGCAGGTGGTTCATGGCCTGAATCGTTTTGTTCTCACCGCTACCGAGAGGTTAAGAACCGCATGAGGCGCTGGATCGAGGCGGTCGCGAAACTGTATCCGGCAACGTGGCAGCAGCGTTATAAAACCGAGTTTCACGCTTTACTCGAGGACATAGAACCGAGTTGGCGCCAGTTTTTTAATGTTCTTGGGGGAGCTTTGAGAATGCAGCTTTCGATGGGTAAGGGGATCTACTTGAAATTGGGTGCAGCCTTCGCTGCACTTGGTATGGTCATCGCAGCGGCTGCGTCTTTCGTCGCTCCACGGCTATACATTTCCTCGGCCGTAATTCGTGTTGCGCCAGGTTCCGCTTCGCGTTTAGAAGAAGTCTCCGATCAACCGCTTTTTTCGGCCATTCAGGTTGTCTGCAGCCGCGTCAGTTTATCGGAAATCATACAGCGGCCTAAGCTTGATCTCTACCAAAGAGACCGATCTCTGAAACCTCTTGAGGATGTGATCGAGCAAATGCGCCATGATCTTCGAATCTCTCGCGTGCCATCCCAAGATCGCAGTCTGGGGATTCGCGTCGCGTTTCTCTACGCGGATCCGCAGAAGGCTCGACAAGTAGTAGGTGTCATTCTTTCAAGGTTAGTGGAGGAGTCTGCATCCCAGAACCTTCCGGCGGAATGGAAGCGTCAAAATCTTGAAGTTGTCGATCCGCCAACAATGCCGGCTCAGCCGGTCTCACCTCACAGACTTGTGTTCGTAGGAGTTGGATGTGCGATTGGAATTTTGTCCGGCTTAATCGCAACGTATTACATCCGGAACACTCGTCGTGCCATGTTACTCACCGCAACGGGACTGGCCGGCTGTGTTCTCGGGGCGGGCTTTTCGTTGCTTATCGCGGATCGATACATCTCCACGGCAGTGGTACGCGTCACTCCCGTCGGCGGACAAGCCGCGGCGGACGCAGCCGGCCAACTTGATCGGACCGCGGCAAGATTACTGACCAGACCGAACCTCGCAGAACTAATACAACGGCCCGAGTTGAATCTATATGCGAAAGAGCGATCTACGACGCCGCTCGAAGATGTCATCCGGAAGGTGAAAGACCACGATTTGACACTCGTAACACAGCCAGGGCCAAAGGCTGTGGTGGTGCGCTTCGAGTATCCGGACCGCTACAAGGCACAGGCGATGGTGATGGCGGTTACACAAGAACTTGCTCAGTCTGGCGCGAATGGAAGTGTCGAATACTTGGACTACGCCAGCCTCCCGGCGAGTCCGGTGTTCCCGAATCGTTACGTAATCTCTGTGCTGGGATTCGCTCTGGGTCTGCTGATCGGAGCGGTTTCACTTTGGGCAACGAAACGCCGAACGCCGCCGTCAGTAGTCGCCTAGCGCTGATTCGCTTTCAAGATCTTCTTACGCAAGCGGATGCTCTGGGGCGTCACTTCCACCAGTTCGTCTTCGCGAACAAACTCGATCGCCTGTTCCAGGCTCATCAGGCGCGGCGGCACCAGACGCATTGCTTCATCGGCGCTGGAACTGCGCATGTTCGTCAGCTTCTTCTCTTTGACAATATTGACGTCTAGATCGGCATGGCGAGCGTTCTCCCCGATAATCATGCCCTCATAGACTTCAGTTCCCGGCGTAATGAAGATGTCGCCGCGCTCTTGCAAGTTCCAGATAGCGTTACCCGTCGCTTTACCATCACGGTCGCTGACCAGAGAGCCGGTGGGACGCGAGGGGATGTCGCCCTGCCACTCGGTATAACCGTTGAAGAGCGAGTTCATGATCGCCATCCCACGCGTGTCCGTCAGGATCTCGCTTCGCAGTCCAATCAAACCGCGCGATGGAATGTCGAACTCCAGGCGCACGCGGCCGGAGCCGTGATTCACCATCTTCGTCATCTTGCCCTTGCGCGTCCCCATTTTTTCCATGATGACGCCGAGGTTCGCTTCTGGGCAGTCGATCACCAGAATTTCAACGGGCTCATGCATCTTGCCTTCGATGTTCTTGGTAACGATCTCCGGCTTACCGACGCTCATTTCGTAGCCTTCGCGACGCATCATTTCGATTAGGATCGCGAGTTGCAATTCGCCGCGACCCATCACCTTGAAAGCGTCGGGGCCACCGGCGTGTTCCACCCGAATCGAAACGTTGGTGAGCAATTCCCGATCGAGCCGATCCTTGAGATTGCGCGACGTGACCAGCTTGCCTTCACGGCCCACGAACGGGGACGTGTTGATCGACATCGTCATCGCAATGGTGGGCTCGTCGATCTGAATCGTCTTTAAAGCCTGGGGGTTCTCAGCGTTCGTGACGGTTTCGCCGATAGTGATCCCTTCGATGCCGGCAAGGGCGAGCATGTCTCCTGGGATACCCTTGGTTTCATCCACTCGCTTCAGACCTTCGAAGGAGAACATCTTCGTGATACGCGTTCGCTGGACGGAGCCATCGAGTTTCACGATGCCGACTTCGTCGTTCAGTTTGAGCGAACCTTCGAACACGCGTCCAATGGCTAGGCGTCCCAGATAATCGCTGTAATCGAGGTTGGCGACCAGGAGTTGCAAAGGAGCTTCCGCATCCCCCGGAGGCGGCGGAATGTGTTGTAAAATCGCTTCGAACAACGGCTCCAGAGTTTCTGACGGGTCTTCTAGCGAATTTTTTGCGATGCCCGCACGGCCATTCGTGTAGAGAACGGGAAAATCCAGTTGGTCTTCGGTGGCATCGAGATCGATGAAGAGATCGTAGACTTCATTGAGCACTTCCTGAATGCGCGCGTCGGGACGGTCGATCTTATTGATCACTACGATCGGTTTCAGGTTCTGCTCGAGCGACTTCATCAACACGTAGCGCGTTTGGGGAAGCGGGCCTTCGCTGGCATCGACCAGCAGCATCACGCAATCCACAATCTTGAGCGCGCGTTCCACTTCACCGCCGAAATCGCTGTGGCCGGGGGTATCGGCGATGTTAATCTTAACGCCTTTGTAACTGAGTCCGGTGATCTTTGCCAGGATGGTGATACCGCGCTCGCGCTCCAGATCGTTCGAATCCATCATCCGGTCCTGGGTCTCTTCGTTGGCGCGGAAAAGGCCGGATTGCTTGAGCATCGCGTCGACGAGAGTGGTCTTGCCGTGATCGACGTGGGCGATGATCGCGATATTACGCGTAGTTGTAGTGCTCATGTTGTCTTGGGAAGCTTTATTGTCCCATGCTTTGGGAAATTAACTCTTCGACGCTAACCGAGCCGGATAAATACCTGCAAGGACTGTTACTATCCAGACCCCGCCCAGCGCCGCGATGAGAAGCTTTACAGGCAAATGGAATTGAATGGTCCAACCAAAACTCTGCTCGTTGATCACATAAATCAGGACGTAACTCAGCGCTAAACCCAGAGCCAATCCCAAAGTATTGGCAAAGAAGCCCATCAACCCCGCTTCAATCAGGATCATGTTACGCACCTGCTCTTTTGCACCGCCCAGATAGCGAAGTAGCTTCAGTTCGTCACGACGTTCAATTACAAGCGCCAGCAGCGAGTTAGCCGCGCCGAGCAACGCGACCAAAATGGCGACAGCTTCAAGCGCCCAGGTAACGGCAAAGGTTCGGTCGAAAATTTCAACGGCCCCATTGCGAAGGACTTGGTTTGGCGCGATATCGATCGCGTATTGGGCCGTGCGGTCCAGCATAGCGTGCCGGACTTGCCTGAGCGACGCTCCGGGAGCGAGATAGATCGCGATATTCGTTGCGACCAGATCCGGTAAGTAGCGCGCAAGAACTTGGCGATCGATTAAGACAAAGCCGCGCTCGCTTGTGTAGTCGTAGTAAATGCCGGAGACTCTGAAATCCACCTCGTTCGCGCCGAGCCGAATCGGGATGCGGGAACCTGGATGCAGCCGATGCTTGCTGGCGAAGGCCTCAGTAACCACCGCATTGTTGGCGTTCTTCAATGACCGGAGCGCGGCTACTCGGTCTTCGCCGGGAAGAAAACGCTGGCGGCCGTAACGGATCACCAGTTCCGGATCGTCCGCGCCGAGAGTAGCGCGCTGACCATCGAATCGAATCTCGAGAGCGGTTAGTGTCTCGGTCGCCGCTACGCCCGGAACATCGCGAAGAAGAGCGGGAACTTCTTTCGGCAAAGGAGGATATACGCCCGCGAGCGATGGACCCGATGGATGAACGTAGAGATCGGCGCGCAGTTGGTTATCGAGCCACGTGATCACGGTTTCGCGAAAGCTCCCGACCATAATGGCAACGCTGCTCATCATCGCAATGGCGGTAGCAAGCGCTGCAATGACAACGGAGGTGCGGCGTAGTGAGGCCACAAGGGAACGGCCCGCCAGCAAGCCCGGTGCGGAAAAGAGTCTCCGCAGCGGAACGGTAAAGGCAATAACGCCGCCGCGAATGAAAGGCGGGGCCGCGAAGGCCGCTGCTGCAATGAATAGGAGCACCGCCGA
>CAXSIG010000235.1:5363-7939 GCA_964237255.1 uncultured Bryobacteraceae bacterium | reverse complement strand
CGTCGGCACGGTCATCGAGAACAAGAGCGTTACGGAACTGCCGCTGAATGGCCGATCATATATCAATCTGGTAGCGCTGTCTTCGAACGTTGACACGCTCTCGCCATCCTCCGGCCAAGCGGGTTCACGCCAGGGGGGCGATCGGGGCGGCCAATCCATTTCGGCCGCGGGTCAGCGGATCATGTTCGACTATTTCACGCTCGACGGTGTGAACAATACCGATCCGAATTTCAACAGCTATATCGTCCTGCCGTCGATTGACGCGATTCAGGAATTCAAGATCCAGACGGGTGTGTACCCGGCCGAATTCGGACATGAAGCGACACAGATCAACGTGCTGACCAAGTCGGGCGGCAACGTGTATCACGGGTCGTTGTTCGAGTTCGTCCGCAATGACGTTTTCGATGCGATCCCTTACTCTTTCACTGCCACGCACGCGAACAAGTCGCCGTTCAAATTCAACGATTACGGTTTTGAAATCGATGGGCCTGTGCGCATTCCAAAGATCTTCAACGGGAAGAACCGGTTGTTCTTCATGGCGAACGACGAGTGGAAGATCCAGAAGCAAAATAGCCAAGGTCTGTATACCGTTCCCACTGCCGCTATGTTCCAGGGCAACCTGGCGGGTTTGAGCACTATCTACGACCCGCTCACAGGTTTGAACGGTGGAACGAAGACGCCATTCCCCAATAATGTGATCCCCACCAACCGGCTGGACCCGATCTCGCAGAAGCTGTTGGCGTACTATCCACCCGCAAATTTGCCGGGCTTGACTAACAATTTCGTGCAGCAACAGTCGTCGCCCTCCAACCGGGATGGATTCATATTGCGTATGGATTGGATCGAGTCGTCGAAATCCCAATGGTCAGGGAGATACAGTTGGGGAGCGGAAGATCAGTCTAATACGGGTCTTAGCATCACAGGAAGCAAGATCATCACGAATTATGAGCAGTATCTTGGGTCGAACACGCGAACGATCTCTCCGACTTTGGTGAACGAAGCCCGTTACGGGTACTCGCGTTTCTATAATTCGATCGGCACACGGTCGGCCTTTTCGTTCGACAGTGTCACGGCTCTCGGAATTCCCGGCCTTTCCGCGGGAATGCCGGTCACATGGGGCGTCCCAAGCATGACCTTCAGCGGCGATGGATTCAGCGCCTTGGGCGATAGCAGCGACGGCCCTTATCAGAACAGCAACAATACGCTGCAGTTTGTCGACACTGCATCCTGGATCCACGGGAAGCACACATTCCGTTTCGGGTTCGAGTACAACCGCCAAAACTATAACCAAGTAGGAAACCAGTTCTCGCGCGGTCAGTTTACGTTTCAGCCGAACGCGACGCAGAGTTCTCCCAATGCGGCGGGCGTAAAAAGTGGTGGGGACGCTTTTGCGGAATTTTTGCTGGGCGACATCTATACTTCGACCGTTGCCGTAGCGATCGCCACAGCGAATTTTCAACGGAATGCGTATGCCGCATTCGCGGACGATACCTGGAAAATCACGCCTAAGCTGACGTTTTCGCTTGGGCTGCGGTATGAACTGACACCGCCCTGGACCGATCAGCTGAACAATCTGTTCACTGTCGCGATTCCGCAAATTATCGACGCCTCGAACCAACCTGCCGCTAATCAGCCGTTTTTCGTTCGTCAGGGCAACTGCTCCGATCCGTATGTGGGGCTGGCGATTCGCTGGACCAGCACGCCGGCGGTTTGCAGCAATGGCAAGTACCCCGATCAGCTTCTGAAGACCTCTTATAAGGACTTCGCGCCGCGCGTTGGCATTGCGTGGTCGCCCGATACAAAGACCGTAGTCCGGGCGGGCTTCGGCATCTTCTACAACCAGGATGTTGGGAACGCGGTGTTCGACATGTCCCGAAATATCGCCGCTCGAGTCAGTATTTTCCCGTCGGTTGCGGGACAAGGACTTCCGTGGAGCCAGGCGGCGCCGGCCGGGCAATCGGGGAGCGGTCCCGCCATCGCGCAAGTACCGCCTCCTTACGCGTACGTGGATTCCTACGATCACCACACGTCCTACACGATGCAATACCTGTTGAACATTCAGCGGCAGTTTCCGGGGAATTGGCTGTTGGAGGCCGGGTATCTGGGCAATGTGAGCCGCCATCTGAATGGCTTCCAGGACGCCAATCAAGCCCCTCCAGGAACGGTGGGAACGGCAGTCTCGCGGTATCCATGGGCTGACTACGGGATCATCCAGTTGGTGCAGGATGGCGCGACTGGAAGCTATAATTCGCTGGCCTTGAAAGCGACCCGGCGGTTTACGGGGGGCTTCAGTGTGATTGGCTCCTATACATGGTCGAAATCGCTTGACGATACCAGCGGAATTCGCTCGCAAGGCTACGATGTATTGTTCCCGCAGAACAGCTACTGCATTTCCTGCGAAAAGGGATTGTCGTCTTTCGACGTTCGCCAGCGCTTCGTTGCATCTTTGCTGTATGAGCTGCCGATCGGCAGAGGCAAGGCGCTCGACATTCGAAATCCTGTGATTAACGGAGTCATCGGAGGCTGGCAGACTGGCGGGATTTTGACACTCCAAAGCGGTATACCGGGGACGCTCA
>CAXSIG010000235.1:2848-5353 GCA_964237255.1 uncultured Bryobacteraceae bacterium | reverse complement strand
TCCGAATTCGACCGGCATCAATCCGTACGCGGCGGACAAGACGCCTTCGCGGTGGTTGAACCTGAACGCCTATTACGAAGCTCCTGCCGGACAATTCGGCAACGTGGGACGAAACACGATAGAAGGTCCGAAGATTTTTGACATCGACTTCGAACTGCATAAGGAGATCCGGATGCCGTACAACGAACATCACAACTTGCAGTTCCGGTTGGAGGCGTTCAATGTTTTGAACCATCCGAACTGGTCGATGCCGAACCTCAATATTCTGTCCGGCGCGGTTCAGCCCGGGATGCCGGCGACGGCTTCGCATCTTGGATACGGCGTAGTAAGCGGCACTTCGACAAGCATGCGACAGGTTCAGCTCGGCTTGAAGTATTCGTTCTGATTGAAGCGGTTCGCGCGCTTCGTCCCGGCGTTGGTACTGCTTGTAGCGACGCTGCTGGCGTATTCGAATTCGTTTAACGGCGGCTTCGTACTGGACAACAAGGGTCTGATTCTGAACGATCCTCGGTTGCGGGAAGTGTCCGGCTCGAACATTGCGCTGATCTTCGGTCACACGTACTGGTGGCCGAATGGGGAGAGCGGTTTGTATCGTCCGTTCACTACGCTGTCTTACCTGTTCAATTACTCCGTCCTTGGTAACGCCGACAATCCGGGCGGCTATCATGCTGTCAATTTTCTGCTGCACTGTGCGAACGCGGTGTTGATTTACTTGCTTGCATCGCGCTTGCTTCGGGAGCGTTGGCAAGCATTTTTTGTCGCTCTGTTGTGGGCGGTTCACCCGATCAATACGGAATGCGTAACCAACATTGTGGGTCGTGCGGATCTGCTTGCGGCTTTGGGTGTGTTGGGGGGATTGCTCGCTTACCTGCACGGGCAGCATCGAATGAGATGGTTGTGGGCAACGGCGTTGTGCTCCGGCTTTGCGGCATTTTCTAAGGAAGTCGGTGTGGTGCTTCCCGCCGTTATCGTCTTGTGTGATCTTACATTCCGGCGGGAGCGGGCCGGAATTGCTCCGCGACTGATTGGAGCGGCAGCGGCGCTGGTTCCCGTCGCGATCATGCTTCTTGCGCGCCACGAGGTTTTGTCCGGGACCGCTCCGATGGAAATTCCTTTCACGGACAACCCGATTGCCTGGGTGGGATTCATTCAGGGACGGATGACAGCCCTTACCGTGGTCGGGCGTTACCTCGGCTTGATCCTTTGGCCGATGAACCTTTCGGTGGATTACTCGTGGTCGCAGATTCCACTGGCGGAAGGAGTGTGGGGCTTGGCCATTCTCCTCATGATTCCATTGCTTGTCCTGATGTACCGATGGAATCGCGGCGTGTTCTTCTTGTTTTGCTTGGGTTTGGTTTGGCTCGCGCCTGCCTCCAACCTCTTGTTCCCGACAGGCACGATTATGGCTGAACGCCTCTTGTATCTGGTTTCGGTGGGAGTGATCGCGTGTGTTGTTCTGGGTGTTCGATACTTCGATCCGAGAACAGGGACCGCACTGTTGTGCTTGCTTACCATCGCGCTGGCAACTCGCACTTGGGCAAGGAATCGCGACTGGAAAGACGAGCTGAGCATTGCTTCGGCATCCGTTGCCAGTAGCCCGAACAGCTTCAAGACGCACGATCTGCTGGCCAACGTGCTGTTCGCATCCGACCCTTCGCATGCAAATATCGGTCGCGTGATCGAGGAATCCGAACGGAGCCTGGCGATTCTCAATCGGTTGCCGGAGGAGCGCAGACCAAAGGATCCGTACCGCTTCGCGGCAAATTGCTACCGAATTCGCGGAGATACGGCACGCGCGGGCAGTCTCGATCCGATGAATCCAGAAGTGTACCGGCAACGGGCTGAGTCCGCCGCTTCGAGCGGTCGCTTCGACGACGCGGCTATCGCACTGGTGGAAGGATCGTTCATAACGTCCGACAAAAGTTTGCGGCAGGCTCTGATAGAGCTGTACAGCGGCGCGATGAAGCCGGGAAGTTGCGTGTTGATTTCCGGGCCGGGCGGACCCGCCATCAATCCGAACTGCGGCGTGGTTCATTCGCACGTGTGCGCCGCTTCGGTGGCGGTTGTGAAGACTCTTTCGTCGGCGCGGCAGATGAATGTTGCATACGCCAGAAAGAAGATGTTTGCCGAACAGTTCAGGTGCCCGAAACAATCGTTGGACGAGGTGTTGCCATGATTCGTGTGTGTTATGTTCTCTTGCTTCTTTCTTTTTCTCTGCACGCGCAGTTGCCGCGCTTGCGGGTGAGCGACGACCATCGGTATCTGGTTACCGAGGCGGGGAAGCCGTTCTTCTATCTGGCCGATACCGGATGGGAGTTGTTTCATCGGCTCACGCGCGAAGAGGCGGTGCAGTATCTGGACAGGCGGAAGGCGCAGGGATTTACCGCGATCCAGGCGGTCGCGCTGGCGGAGTTCGATGGGTTGACGGAGCCGAACGCTTATGGGTCGCTGCCGCTGGTTGGGAAAGACCCGAATCGGCCGGCTACGACGGGTTCCAAGTACAGC
>CAXSIG010000235.1:444-2829 GCA_964237255.1 uncultured Bryobacteraceae bacterium | reverse complement strand
TACGTCGCAAAGGTCTATCAGGATGATGAGCAGATTTTCAACCCGGAGAGCGCCGCGCGCTATGGGGAGTTTTTGGGGAAGCGATACGGCGCCAAGGGTGTGATCTGGATTCTGGGCGGCGACCGAACGGCGGATGGCGTGGAGGACGTGTGGCGCGCGATGGCCGCCGGGATCGCGAAGGGCACCGGTGGGACGCCTTTGATGAGCTTTCATCCGCGCGGTGGCGCAACATCCGCGACTTGGTTTCATAACGACGCTTGGCTGAGTTTCAACATGCAGCAGACTGGGCATAGCAAGGTGGAAGATACGCAGCCTTGGGCCAAGATTCGGGCGGATTATCAACGGCAACCCCCGAAGCCTGTGATTGACGCGGAGCCACTGTATGAGGACCATCCGCTGGCGTTCAATTCGAAAGACAACGGGTACTCGAACGATACGAACGTGCGGCAGCGGGCTTACTGGGATCTGTTTTCGGGCGCTTGCGGGCATACGTATGGCAATCATGCGATGTGGCAGTTTTATGCCGCGGGCCGGAAGCCGGTGAATGGTCCTCTGATGTTTTGGCATGCGGCGATTGCGCGGCCGGGCGCTGAGGAGATGCGGTACGTGCGTCGGCTGATGGAGAGCCGTCCGACTCCGGGTCGGGTTCCGGATCATGGACTCGTGTTTGATGCTTTGGATGGCGCCGACTACATCGCCGCGACGCACGGGGACGGGTATTTGTTTGTGTATAGCGGGAGCGGGCGACGGTTCACTTTGCAATTGGGGCGGATTTCGGGGACTCGGGTTCATGCATGGTGGTACAACCCGAGGTCGGGGGATGTGATGGATGCGGGGACGTTTGAGAACAAAGGCACGCGTTTGATCATTCCTCCTTCGGAAGGGTTCGGGAGCGATTGGGTTTTTGGGATGGACGACGTTGGTAAGGGGTACAAGCCGCCAATTCAGTAGCCGCTGATGAACGTTAACAACACCGATTTTTCATTGATTTTGGGCCATCGAAAGTGGTTTCGAACCCGCTGTTTCCGATTCGGGTGCTTCGGGAAGAAAGGTGCTGAACATCATGGCGTTCTGAAGATCCGCTTTTGTGTTGATTTGCGGTAATCCCCAGGGGCTGACCGGGTTGGATTGCATGTGTCGGCGCTTGCGTTCAGCGTCGATTTGGCCGGTTGTAAAAACGAAGCCATGATCGGCGGGGACGAATGGTTCTTCGTTGGCGATATGCCATGTGCGCGCGTTGATTGCCTGGGTGAAGAAGTTGGTTTCGGCTTGACGGCGTCGGGACTGTTCGGCGCGGAGGTCAGCGAGAGATTTGGTGAAGAGCTTCTGAAGGCGGGCATCCTGGAGTTGAATGTTGCGGAGGACGCTCTCATATTTCACCTGGGCGTGAGCTTCGAGCATCGCGTCGCGTTCGGCGGGATCGTCGATGGATTGAATGTGGTCGGGAATGGGCTCATGATGCACCAGCGTGAGGACAGCAGACTCGGCGCGATGGGTGCGTTCGATACGCCATCGGTTGTCGCAAACGGTTTGCGCCATGGTTTGTTCGAGGGCGGTCCTCGGGTTGAGTTCGGATTTGAACTTGGCGCAGAGCGCTTCGTAAGCAGCCGCATCCTCAGTGGGGAGAAGAGCGAGCTGACTTGTGATGCCGTGCCGAAGTGCGTTGAATGCGGAGGTCCGCTTGCCTTCAGGCGTGCGGGGTCCGGTGGAGTGTTGCGCGTTTTCGCGATTGGCGAGTACTTGAGCGGGAGATGCCATGTGGTCCTTCCCATTTCTGTGTAGCAGACGGGAAGGAAGGGTTTGGGGCGGAAGGGCTTGGGAAGGCCGTAGAATCGGGAAATAATATTCTTGCGGGTCTTGTGACCGGGCGACGAGGCGATTGCGATGAGTGGTGAAACTGCGGACGGGGAAGAGATCGGACGGCTTTATCGGGCGTGCATTCGCTGAGTATCGGACCCAAGCTTTGTGGAATAAGCGGGTGCTGGAAAATCCGACGCCGGAGGATGCGCTGGTGATCGCGCGGGCGCTGCGGATTGAGGGGGACCGCGAGGCGCGAAGTCTGGCCGAAGAAATCGAGCGAGCTTGCCGTGCCGCTTAGCCGGATTCAGAAGGAGGTTCTTCGGGTACTGGCATCCCATCGGGACCCGGAGAGTTATGTGGCGGGCCGCAGCGGTCAGGGCGATCGCAAGGACAATAAGCAGTTTTTGATTACAAGGTCGTTAGAACTGATATCGTAAACCGATCTGCATCACCCGCGGGCTGTTGAAAGTGGTACCTACTACACCGAAGGTCGTCGAATTGATGTTCTGATCGCCGATATAGAAGGTTGGGTGGTTGAGAACGTTGACGCCTTCGAATCGAACTTCTATGGAGTGATGTTCCCAA
>CAXSIG010000235.1:0-434 GCA_964237255.1 uncultured Bryobacteraceae bacterium | reverse complement strand
TCCAGGTTGAACGACCACGGCCCCGAGAAGTAACGCTTCTGCAGCGTTCCCACTGTTCCTGCTGTCGGGTTGTAGAATGCCTGCCCCTGAAACGGCGCTTGGCCGTCGCCGTTGACGCCCGTGCCGTCGGTGGGGTTGATGGCGGATTGGGACACGATGTATGGGCCATTACCGGTCATCTCAAAGCGGACCACACTCTGTAGCTGAGAACCGGTCAGGAGCGTGGTTGCGGTGTTGGAATCGGAGCGTCCTCCGTCGGATCGATTCAGTGTTCCGCGCTGCGAAAGAATAGAGAACGGCGCGCCGGATTGCCAGGTCAGGATCGAGCCGGTTGACCATCCGCCGATCAGCTTGCGGCTTTTCCAGAACGGAAGGTCGTACACGAGCGATCCCTTGATTGCGTGGCGAAGATCGAAGTTCGCACGGGCACGTTC
>CAXSIG010000234.1:0-7967 GCA_964237255.1 uncultured Bryobacteraceae bacterium | reverse complement strand
GACTTCGGGAATGTGAGGAGTATCGGAAGGCATGCGGCTATCGAAGGTTCACGGTTTTCACCGCGGAAGTTCCTTTCGCGTTCGACGCGGTCACCGCGACACTTTGCAGGGCCTTTGGGTCTCCGTTTACGGTAAGGGTCAGGGTCAGTGTGAACTGGCTGCCGAAAGTCCGCGACAGCGGCGAAGCATACCAGTTTGTAAACGCGCTCGACACGTCGACGGTTTGCGCGGTGGTCTGCAGATTCGTTCCCGTGGTTCCTCCCAACTGCAAAGCTAATTGCTGGACGGAGCGCGAGGTGGAGTATCCGCTGATCAGTAGTTCAAAGGTGGTGTCGGTCTGCGTTCCGAGCCGTACGGAAGTCAACTGCGGCGGCCCCTGCGGAATGGTGGTGGTCAACGAAGGAGCGCTGCCGGGCGTGATGTCCACGGTTCCCGTAGTGAAGCTGGTAGAGAACACAACCCGGCCGGACACGGTCCCCGTTTGGAACGGCGCGCTCGTGCCCAGTTGATCGAAGTTCGCTCGCGTGGAACCGGCAGGAATCGTAAAATTCACCGTGCGGGATCCGTTGGCGAATTGGATCGCGGGATCGTCCGAGAAGGAATCGGAAAGAAACGATAGAGTCAGGACACCGCGAACATCCGCGGTGTACGCCGATGCAATCTGCAATGCGACCGAGGGCTGCTGCAGGGGATCGGTCATCGCCCCAACGCCTGAGATGGTCACCGCAGGAAGCGATGGCGGCGGATCGCCTGAGCCGACGAGTGTGAAAATTTGATCGTTTACCGCCAGCGTTCCGGTAACCGTTCCGGTGCTCACGGGAGCGAACCGAACTTCGAAGCGTTGCGACTGTCCGGCGGCAAGCGCAATGGGAAGAGCGGGTGGTGTCGGCGTCGAGAAGCCGACACCGGAAACGCTAAAAGAGCTGACGGTAGCCGGGTGATTTCCGGCGTTCGTAACCACAATGAAGATGGATCGTCTTGAGCCGACTGCTGTATTTGGAACCGCGATCGTCGACTTGTTCGCGACGGTTACCGCTCCGGTCCCGACATCGACCGCGGTGGTTAGCAGCGATCCCAGCCCGTTCCCCGAAAGCAGAAATAAATCCGTTCCGATCTGCAAACGACCGGTCGAAGGTCCAGGTTTTGAAGGTTGAAAAACAATGTCGAAGAGGACGGAACTCGGCGCTGTTCCGGTGGCGTTCGCAGCACCCAACATGGTGGGAAGCGATGGCAAGTTCGCGATCGAGAAATCCGTGCCGGAAATATTGATGGTGCTCAACGTACCAACGGCGTTGCCGGTGTTCGATACGCGAATGCTTACCGTGCTCTTCGAAACGCCATCCGCCGGGGTATCGGCGAAGACGACCGTGGCGCCTGGAACCAGTGGCTTGGCCGTGGTGCCGGTTACCGTCTCATATGAGATGGCGGAGGTTACCCCAATTCCGGTTAGCGTGAAGGTGCTGACCGTCCCATTCACGCTCAAAGTCACAGCGCCGGGATATTGTTGCGCAGCGGTTGGCGTGAAGTTGACAGTAAATTGAAACACACCGCCCGCGATCAAATTCGTTGGGAGAAGACTGAGGCCGGAGAGCGTGTACGCGGCGCCGGTCAAGGAAACCGAATCCACGGTCGCTGGTGCGGTTCCGGTATCGGAAACCGTGAACGTTGCCGATGTGGTTGTGTTGACCGGCGTGTTCGGCAGTGAAACAGTTCCGCCGGATTGAATCACAATCTGGTTATTGGTCGAGGAAAGTGCGTAACTGACGACGATCCGAGACGAAGTCACGCGTCCGGACAGCGTAAATGTGTAATCGAAGCTGAGTCCGTTGTCGGCTTTCAAACTGAACTGAAGGGTGCCGCTCGCGAAATCCGTGGCAGCCGATGTTGGCGAGAAGTTGACTACGATCGACCCGAAACCATTGGATTGCGGCATCACAGTTCCACTGATAGCGCCTACGGAGAATGCGGCGCCGCGCACAATTGGATTGTTGACTGTGTATGTGTGATTTGACGACGAAGGTGTCTGAATAAAAATCGTCACCGCGGAGGTCTTGCCGACTTGTGTATCGGGAAAGGTCACCGCGTAAAGCGGGGCCACAATCGGCGTGAGCGCGGGCGAAGTGGGAGAGCTCTGGTAGAAAGCAATGCTGGTTGCCACGTCGTCGGCGAAAGCGACGCCACAGAAAGCGGTCAGGGCAAAGAGCGTGGAGTAGATTCGCTTCAAGAGTTAGTTCACCGGAACGAAGTAAGTGCGCATCTCTTCCGTTGCCAGGAGAGTAAACGGCAATGACGTTAGGTCGTTCAAAAGTACAAGCGTGCGATCGCTTAAAGGCTGCAAGCGCAAGGGCACGATAGACAACGGAAAAGCGCGAACGGCGGAGTTGCCGATGAGGAACACCGCCTGCGCATCGGGGTCGGCGACCAGAATCTGCCCGGTCGAGGTTACAGCGAGAGCCACGGGGCGCGATAGGCCGTCGGACTCGGAAGCCGCGGTAATCACTGCCGATTGGTCCGCGTAGCTTGGGATTTGGAGAACTTGCTTGGCGGCTCCATCCGCAACCCAGAGATCGCGCCCTCCGTTTGTAAGCGCTAGCGCGGTAACGGAAAGCGACGAGCTCGGAATGATTCTTCGGCTGGAGGCGTCCGCGCACAGCGTCTCAACTGAGCCTGTGCCTAAAAGCGCGCACGTTCCGCTACCGTCAATTAAGCCCGCGACAATGGGGCCAGCCAGATTAGAGGTCGGTATGGGTGCGCTGAGCGACGGCGAATCTCCCACACTGATGAAGCGCAAAGCCGCATCCGCTGTCGTGTAGACAGCTGCAGTGGTTCCTTTTGGGTTGATTGGCAGCAATCGGGAATCTGCGGCAACTTCGCCCAGATCCTTCGAAGAAGGCGCGGTTCGAAGGCCAGTGACCACCAGAAGATGCGCCGGCTGGTCTGGTGTCAGTAAAACCGCGGAGTCGCTGACCGGCGAGAATTCAGCCGCAGCGATGGCGGACGGTAGCGAAAGTGGATCGCCCAATCGCAATGCACCGGCGATACCCAAAACGGGACGAATCGTTGCGCTTCGGGAATCCAGAATAAAACCGGGCTGCGGTCCGCCGGGCCCAGCGCCAGACAAGGCGAGGGCGAAAAATGGAAGCGCCAACAGATACTTCATCGCGGGCCTCCCACGGAAACACCGCCGACGCTCACTGTAGTGGGTGTTGGAGGAGCAATGATCGGAGCGCTGCTGCCACCAGTCAACGCGAGAGAAAGCCCGATCGCAAGCGCCGCGGCGGCCACCACTCCCACCACAATCAGGGTATTGCGAACCTTGTGATTTGGTTTGTTGTAGGTGTACGTCCGCGTCACTTGATTGACGGTCGCGCTGTTCTCTTCGTTAAAGGTGGCTGTACCCAAGCGGCCGGCGAATCGCGCCTCCACAGTTACCGGGAAGCTTCCGGGAACGGCGTTCGGAACCAGATTGTCTACGCGGGCGCGGCCATCCGAATCCGTCCACGCAAGAAATGTGTGCCTGCCGGCAACCTGCCCACTTGGGCCGCTACCCGGTGTTGAGAACTGTACGCGCGCGGTAGGAACAATGCGACCCGTTTCATCGCGGACTTCGACCACAATGGAACTGCCCGCGTTTTTTTTGATGCTGTTTACCGAGCCTTGCCCCTCAATGATTGACAGTTTCAGCGCTTCAGTCTGCTGCGCGTGCAACGCGATCGCGAGGATGGGCGCCAGGAGGAGTTTTAGAGTCTTCATCGGGTTGCTGCGTTGTAGATCAGAATGCCGCTAGCGACCGACGCGCCGAAGGTGAGGAGCCGGTCTAGAATCAGCAGCGTATCGCGCCGCTTACGGTCGTCGGGAACAAATAGAATATCGTCGGAAATTAGTGGAAAGTCCGCAGCTTGTTGGTGAAGAATAGCGTGCAGGTTGATTTGAATTGAATGCTTGGTTCCGCTGATTTCATCCTTACGAATGACATACGCTTCTTTGGTGTGGAAGGACGAAAGGCCGCCCGATAGCGAGAGCGCCTTCATCACGGTGGTATCGGTTTGGTCCAGAACCGGAAAAACGCCGGGGGCCTTTACGTCGCCGAAGACGTACATCTTCCCGGCAGGCGGAACGCGAATTTCTTCATGTCCGGTGAGTACCACGTTGGCTTCGTTATGCTCGGCTTGCAGCAGATCGCGAACCAGAATGTGCTGTGTCGGAGATCGCGGGCCATCGGGAGGCGTTCGCGTCAACAATAGTTCCGGACCCGCTTCGGGCAAGAAGCCGCCCGCGCGGATGATGGCGTCGGACAAAGTAACAAGTCCGATTGCCTGGAAAATAATCGGATTCTTTACCGCTCCAATCACGCTGATCGGACGGCTTGAATACTCCGCTACAGCGACCGAAACACTCGGATTCACCGCCAGTTCTTCGGTACGAAGGGTGTCCCGTATTAACCCCTCTACTTCGATCGGCAGCTTCCCCAAAACGGGAATCGGCTGTCGCACGTAAGGCAGAGTAACGGTTCCTTCAGAAGAGACACGAACGGCACGAGTGAACTCCGGGAAATTAAGAACCTGGATCTGAACCAGGTCGCCTGGACCGATGGGCTGCGACGGCAAGACCGCATTCGATGTCTGACCGAAAGCAGCTACTGAGGCACACAGAAATAGCGCGGCCATCGCCGCTGAGCGAAAGTCTTTCACGAAATCTGGCTACTATGGATTTCCCAGTGTAGCATTGGACAATTTGTAGGCCAGTCCGATCGGAAGCCCTACCAGCAGAATGTGGAAAAAAAGATCCGTCGGATTGTCCGTCGGGGGGCGCGCCTTGGACAGCGGCACGACAACGTGGTTCATCCAGAAATACCAAAATGCTCCGTAGGCAGCTCCTGAAACGGCGGGCCAGGCGCGAACAATCGGGAGCAATCGCCAAAGAATCCAGAATCCAACTGCCGCAAGAAGGGCGACGGTGAAGTGCAGCAGAAGACCAAGGGCCGCAGTTCCGGCTCCTCCCTGTGCGGCGCCTTTTCCCAACAGGCCGCTTGCGACGGAATAGAGGATACGTTCCGGCCTGATTCCCCGCATTCCCCAACGCGTAAATGCGTACGAGATATCAAGTATTCCGCAGGCCAGGCCCCCGTAAAGCACAGGTTTGACCGGCATCAGTAATGGGCGAAGATCATGCGGGAACTGCTGCCGTTCGAGAAGGTTTCGGAGTTTAGAAGCTTGCCGTCCGCGCTCACGCTGCTCTTGGTACGTGACATTTCCTTGCCGTTGCGGATCATCGAGGTTTCGAAGCCGTGATCTGAGACGGAAAGGAGCTTTACGGTGGTGCCGGGGATGAAACCGGTCACTGGATATTCCTTGCCGTCGGAAGACGCCGAATAAGTGTAGCTGCTTCCGCCCACCGCTGTGACTTTTACCTCGACGTGGTTGCCGGAATGTTTAACGTCCCAGCGCATGCCGCCTCGCCGCCAGACGCCGTCAATCGGATCGGCAAAGGCGAGCGCGGCAGCCAGCGAGAATACTGCGAGCAATCTACAGTACATCGGCAAAACCTCGCTTCATATAGCGAAAGAAGAGGCCCCCAACCAGAAATGTTCCGACCGCGTAGAGAGTGGTGGCGCCCAAATCCCCGAGCGACGGCAAATGATATCCAAGCAGCATCTCGCGGTAAGCGCGTACGATGTACGCCAGCGGATTGGCGGTAATCAGAAACCGGAGGTTCCGGGGGAAGGTGTCCTCATTGATGAAAATCGGGGTCACCCAAAACCAGAACGTAAGACCCACCGTGAGAACTTGCGCGGTGTCGCGCAGATAAACCTGAAGACTGGATGCGATCCACCCAATGCCGATGGCAAAGAGGCCGAGTAACACCACGAAAATCGGCAGGAAAATCAGTGTCGGACTAAAGCGGTTGAGGACTAACGCCGCACCCGCCACTACCATTGCGGTGGCCATCAAGTGGCTGACTAAAGAGGAGAGAAAGATAGCGACGGGGACGATTTCCGCTGGAAATACGGTCTTAGTTATCAGGTTTGCTTGTTCCAGCAGTGAAGCGGAACTCCGCATCACCGTTTCACTAAACAGCAGCCACGGCAGCATTCCCGCGAAAAGGAACAATGGGTAATTTTGAGTGACCTGGCCAGGACCAGGCTTCTGGTGGAGACAAACACTAAACACAAAGGTATAGCTTAAGAGGAGGACGACTGGATGGATCAGGCCCCACAGCCATCCGGCGACAGAACCGATGTAACGCTGCTGAAAATCGCGGCGGACCAGCTGGAGAAGGAGACTACGGCGCTCGATCAGGTTGCGGAGGAAGAGCGTTCCCGGGAGATGAGGTCCCAAGCCGGATCGTAGCATTTTTACTCACTGTTTCTCCATTTGTTTCCTCTTGACACAGTGGTTAACAACCGTTAACCTACTAGTTTCGCAAATTATACAGGTAGCACATGGAGACGCTTTTCGCGCCTCCCGACCGGATGAAACAAAACTATTTCATAGTCGAATTCGCCCATTCGCTGCACGGACGATTGCAGCGCATTCATATCCCCCACAAAGCTATTATTGCGGTTTTGGCACTTGCCCTTATCGGCGCCGTTTCTGTATTTGGCTTCGTTTCAAGCTACGCTCGAATGGCTTGGAAAGTTGCGAATTACAACACCTTGCGCCGGGAAACCGAAAGCCTCAGGACGCGTTATGAACGTCTCCAAAAGACGGTAAATCAGACGAACGCGCAATTGGCTTCGCTCCAAATGTTGGCGCAGGAAGTCACTGTGGCTTATGGGATTAAGCAGAAGTTGGCCGGCTCGCCGGACTTGATTTCGGAAGCGCGGCTGACGCCCACCATGTCGGAAACGTTAGAGAGCTACAACTACCTGCGTAGCAGTCGGCTGTCTCGATTGGACTCTAGCTTCGGGCAGCGTTTGCAGACCAACGTGGTGCCAAATATCTGGCCCGTCGATGGCCGATTAGGGAGCGGCTTTGGAGCCCGAAGCGATCCATTTTCGGGTGAGGGCGCCTATCACACGGGCGTGGATATTTCCGCGCCCACCGGCACTCCCGTTCATGCCGCAGCAGACGGTCGCGTAACGTTTGCGGGCTTTTATCAGGGATACGGCCGGGTAGTCATCGTGTCGCACGGTGGCAACTACGAGACGTACTACGCCCATCTTTCGGCTTCGAACGTGATGGACGGACAGGAAGTCCGACGCGGCGATATCCTGGGCGCGGTGGGGAGCACAGGTCATGCTACCGGGTCTCATCTTCACTATGAAGTTAGAATCGGCGGGGCTCCCGTGAACCCCTACCGTTTCATGCAGAAGCCGATGTCCGCGCCGCAGTTGGCACGGTCCACCGACCCGTTTTCCTCGTTATAGATAGTAGTTGCGGTCCCAAGCATGTTGGCGAAGTACCGCCATGGTGTTCGCGGGCAAGGGTCCCAGATTCGAGAAACTGCAGTTCGCTTCCACATTCCGCAACGATCGCATCCCAGGGATGACCGTCGAAACGGCCGGGTTCGATAAGCAGAACCGAAGCGCGACCTGCGGAAGATCGTGGGCTTGCATGTCGAGCGCGGTCAGAAGCGCGCTGACATGCTCCTGGACTTCCACTTTGCGATCGCCTCGGAAATAGTTTTCTCGAAAGTCACCAGCAGGAAACTTGGTATCGGGACCGATGGTACCGGCAAGCGAACCCTCATCCAGCGGAACGCGCGCGATTACGCCCACGTTGTGTTTGACGACCGCGGGAAAGAGCTTCTGTTCCGCAGCTTGATCGAAAATGTTATAGATGACCTGGACAGTATCCACTAAGCCGCTTTCCACCAAGGCGAGCGCGGATTCCGGCTGGTGATCATTGATCGAGACACCAAAGTAATGGATCTTTCCCGATTTCTTTAGGTCTTCGACCAAGCGCTTCCACTCGTCGCGCGCGAGCCAACCAAAATCCCAGACATGGAATTGTTGCAAGTCGATG
>CAXSIG010000233.1:0-7980 GCA_964237255.1 uncultured Bryobacteraceae bacterium | reverse complement strand
TTGTTCGGTTTCCAGCGTCCGACGCGGCATAATCCTGGAGTCGGCATTATGGGCATTATGCCGATGTCGGCATAAGATTCACTGGACAGGTGCGGAGGAACGTCTGAATCGGGATTTGAAAAATCGGTTTGGTTCAGAAGCATATGCGGCTGAAGAACTCGTGGCAGAACTTGGTGCCGCATTCATTTGCGCTGATGTTGGACTTTCAAAGGAACCCCGCCCCGATCACGCTGCGTACCTCCAGAATTGGCTGAAGGTTCTAAAAAACGACTCTCGGGCAATCTTCACCGCAGCTTCAAAAGCCCAAACTGCCCTGGACTGGTTACACGCTCTCTCTCCAGTTTCAACAGACTTTGAGGTAGGAACACAAACGGAAGTCGCCGCCTAAATTGTCAAGCGTAGCCGAAACAGGAGAGGGCGAAAACCTTCTCCTGGATCCTGTAGCGATCTCTCGGTAAAGGCTTGGCCTCAATGAGCGGAATCACTTCGCGAAGCCTTGCAATCAGGGAAGGTGACTCTTCTTGCAAAGAAGCTTCCAGCGTCACCAGGTATTTTTTTCTCGCCATTCGTTGATCCGGGCCAGTTTGAACTTCGTCAGTTGGAAGGAGAGGCGGGCCTTAGCCGCGGATCTGAAATCGATCTACCGGGCGCCGAGCGCCGAAATGGCAGAACTGGCGCTTCAGGAGTTTCGGGCCAAGTATCCGCGACACCAGGTCGTAGCCGACGTATGGGAACGGAGCTGGCAACGAGTGATTCCGTTCTTCGACTTCCCCGAGGAGATCCGTAAAATCGTCTACACGACCAACGCCGTAGAATCGCTGTATATGACGTTGCGCAAGGTGACCAAGAATCGCGGGTCGTTTCCCAGTCAGGAGGCGGCGCTAAAACTGATCTATCTGGCTCTGCAGAATGTCGCCAAAAAGTGGCATACGGTCCAGGGCTGGCGCGAGGCACTTCGACAATTTACCGTCCGCTGGCCTGAGCGCATCGAGCAAGCCCGCGTAGCCTAAATCAAAACCTTCCAATGAATTATGAATCGCGTTTACACAAATTGTTGACACTACCTAGGGGTCATCATGATGCCCTGTCGCCCTGCGTTGTATAGGGTATTCCACGCAACAACAACGCTCTTAGACGGAGTGAACCCTGTTTGAACCAGCGATGTGCTATTCGAAATGTAGCCTGCATCGTGAATCACGTTGTTGAAGACTCGATTACCATTTCCTTCCAATAAAATTCCGTTAGCCGCGCTCCACGCGATGGTACTGTTGCGGAGAACGTTGTTCGTACCCTGCAGGATCAAACCTGAGTGGTCTTCTGAGCAGCATGGATACGGACCCGTGTTTAGGGAGTAATGAACTGTATTGAGCGTTCAGGCCATCCAGCAGTAAATAGCTGCTTTTCGCATCCGAGATAATGTTGGCGGCGAAGACATTCAACCCTTGGATGGTAATGAAAGAAAGACAACTCAGGTTCAAAGCGTTTTGTCGCCGCTTTACTTCGAATGAGTGTTGAGCCGGACTGTCCGTCGCCGGAGTCCAGAAGTAAAGCAGGTGCGACAGGGCGTCGAAATACCATTCTCCGGGCGAGTCCAACTCGCCGAATTTTCCCCACAGGTAGAACGGGTTGTTGGCCGATGGAACGATGGAATCGGCTACGTTTAGCCACTCGGAAAAAGTAAATGAAAGCTGAGAATTCGCGGCAGGAGAGTCGATGACTGTGCCGGTCTGCCAAGCCCACCCACTTCCTAACAAAATATTGACCCTTGTTCCGTTCCAGTAGCCCGCAGGTCGCGACGGCAGGTCCGAAGCGGTTATCGTTCCGGTAGAAAGAGGGTCGCCGCGAACCCATGATCCACTGGTGGTTGTATCAACTATCGGGTGCGAGAAATCGAAAGTAGTATTAGGCCATCGCGCTTCAATGATTATCTGGCCGCCGAGGAAAACTTGATTCGCGCCTTCGCCGAGATTCCAGCTCATCGGCGCCTTATAGATGTTTGCGCTGGATAATGTCCATGAACTCGCGGGGATGACGTCCGCGCCGCTGATCGTCACCGATTCGCCGTTGTAAGGCGTGTACGTTATCGGCGCGTTCTGCGTACCTGAATTCTTCGGCGTCACGGTTTCCCTGTATATCCCGGCGCGAATATACGCTGTGTCTCCTGCGACCATGACCGATGCCGCTTTCTGGATCGTCTGAAAAGGCCGCGCGAGGGTACCCATTGCGCCGTCAGAACCCGTCAGGGAAACGAAGTACTCCATTGCGGGCATACGGGATAAGCCGACCAGCAAAAGTAGGGACCCTGTGAAGAGCGACTTGGTTTGGTGAGCCACGAGCAGGATTATCTCATCCCGGTGGCCGCTGAAAGAACTCGAACCCAAGCCCCGTGCGTGTCAAACAGGCGTTCACGCGATCACTGTCGCTGTCAAGCTAACAGCTGAGTGGCGATTAAGATGCACGGATCGCGGATCCAAACTAACAGCCTTTCGTACCAGAATCGAGCTCATAGAGCCAGAAAAGCCTCTCTTGGAGATCGCGCCGGCGATGTCCCGTTACCGGAATTTAGCCCGCCTTCCAGTGAATTGTCGGCATTCCGAACAAAGGTTTAGACGCAACCGCCTCGCGGAGGCAGTTTACGAGTGGCGCATGATCCGCCCGGAGCACCTCACACCTCATTAAACTTCGCCCCTGTGGCTACTCCGCCGAGACGCTAATGACACGATCCAGCGAGTTTTAGTGGGCGTTTCGCGTATCTGCGGCGTTGACACAATTACAATTCTTCGTGTCTGCCGACTTGCTGTTTCAGCCCACCTTGCGAAAGGTGCGTACACGGTGCCGATCACTGTGGCGAATCTTAGTTCTACACGCATGGCCGCGGGACTAGTAGCATAATTGCGATGAGCGTCCTCATATTCGAGAAAGACTTAGTAACGTGGCGCGATTAACTCTGCGATTCGCATTTTGAAAGTCGCCCGCACAGTTGCCGATCTTGCCGAGTCCGGTACGGTCGGGATCAGCTAGATCTTGCACCGAGCTAAGCCGGTAGCCTGGGTTGATATGGGTAATTTCATTTCCGGCTCTGCGATTCCAGGAACCGCACGTCGGCCGTAGTCCCTCCACAAGACAACCGTCCAGGCTAACTCCGCCGGCTTTACCACGGGTCGCCGCTGCGCAAACGGGTGGATATTGCCTAAAGGGGAGCAATCAATCTGAGCCACCCCGCACTCCAGGTTCAAGCTCCGTTGCAGTTGTTGTCTGCACGGGTGCAAAATCGTTCCCCGGATTTTAGCAGTTCACCGGAGTACCGCAATTAGTTATGCACTGTCAGGTACATCGTCTGCGGCACAGCTATGCCGTTCTGCGTCACGTTGATCTGGTAATCGCCATTCGCAAGATTGGTCGGTACCGTGATGTAGAACTCGTAGAGTCCGATGAAACCGCCGGCAAGTCCGGAATACGAGAGCGCGGCATTTGTTGACTCAAAAAGAACGGTAATAGGGTTGACGAGCGCATTACTCTGCTGGACAATGACTCCGGGGAGGATTGAGGGACTGACCTCACCAAACCCGATTCCGTACGCGATGATCAGATCGCCCGGCTTTGCAGGACGGCTATTAATGCCCAATTCCGCGCCGGTACTGGTGTTCAGCACATAGGCCCCGTCAGAAGCGAAGGTTGCTACCATATAGTGCGTTCCGCCGGCAGTATAGTTAGCCGTCGCGAGGAACCCTGGCGCAAGCATCCGGCGGGAAAAGGCAAACGCTTGGCTGGTTGCCTTGCAGTTAGTGACCGTAATCGGGATGGTGCCTATGGCGACGTCTTCGGGCGCTTGCACGTTAAGTTGCGTTGAGGAGACATACCACACGTACGCCGGTTTTCCATTGATGCTCACGCTGATCCCATCAAGCGTCGTCGGCGCATTGGCGCCACTGAAGTCGGTCGAACTCCACTGGCCGGGATTAGTGGTGACTTTCAATCGCTGGTCAGCAGAGTCCGCCAAATCGGTACCTTTGATCTCCAGCCATGAGTTGGATGCGAAATAGGGATATCCTCCGATAGCGACGCGGAGATTGCCGGACCGCCATCAACGAGGCCCAAGTTTCCACCGCCAGCCACCGTGGTTATGATGCCGCTGGGCGATACCTTCCGGATTCGACCATTCTGATAGTCAGCGATAAAGAGATTTCCAGAAAGATCCACGGCGACGCCGTTGGGATTATTCAACGCCGCCGAAGTCGCCGGCCCGCCGTCGCCGGAGAAACCCTGTACTCCATTGCCGGCAACAGTCCGGATGCTACCGTTGCGACTGACCAAGAAGATTCTATTGTTGTCGACATCTGCGACATAGATATTGCCCTGGGCATCCACCGCTAAACCGGTCACTTCTCCGAATGGTGCATTCAAGGCAGTCGTAACGTTGGTGGGGAAAATAAATGGAGCGCCCCCCGCAACGGTGTTAATGATCCCGCTTTGCCCGCTTGCCTGGGTGTAACAGCCGAGATACAAAACTAGTGCGCAAATAACAATTCTTTTCATTTCCGCGCTTCCTGAATACTCAGTCTAGTCCCATTCTAAGCCTTGTCCAATAATCGCATCCTGTGCCATCCACAATCAGCAGGTTTCCAATTGATACTACGAGGATCGAAAACAAGGTTTTCATCTCGAGTCAGTCCGATTGTGCCGCAACGGAAATAATTATCGTTCGTGAGTGAGCGACCGGGAATATCGGACTAGTCACCAATACGCTTCGTAGACCTTCGGCAGCCGCGAGTTCCATACATCCCGGAGTTCAAACGTGGTCGGCCATCTCGTTTCGACTACTTGGGGTCGAGCCGCTCCGGGCTTATTATCGGCCACTCGGAGAAAGCCGCCATCGGTGGTTCTTATCCTGAAAGGCCGCTTCACGGCATCTGTTCACATAGCGCCCATTACTTTGATGTGCTCATGGCGTCACGACATCTCAGGTGCCAGTGACGGTTCAGGATAAAGTTGGGCAATATTCCGAAACTGCTGGCGTAGCCCAACAAGGGCTGACCTCTCCACTGGGAACGGCGGTGACCTTCATCGTGGCACTGTGTGCCCTGTGCCTTCTGATCCCGCTCGCTAACGCGCGAAACGGCACCTATAACATGACCATGGTCCAAGTGCTTTATTCGGACACTCGGACAGCCCCTTACACGACCACACAACTAACCGCGGCAGCCGGAGAGATGCAAAGGTACTTCCGGGACCTGTCCTTTGGCAATCTCGATCTCCGGATCAACGTAGTAGAAGTGCACCTCAGCCAGACCAACGCCTTTTACAACTCCGGTTGTCTGCCAAGCGGAGATAGCCGTTCTCCCTGCCCGCCGCCGCTTTTTGCTGATGCTGTCGAACAGGCCGCGTTAACCGGAATCGACTTCAGCCGTGTCAATGGAGTTATCTTGGTACAGCCGAACTGCGGAGGCGATTACACAAGTCCCTCTCTGGTAACCATTTCGAGCCCGCATGCGAGCGGAAGAGTAGCCGTCTCTAATGACTTTTCCTGTCCGGGAACAGTGGCAGTCGGGGCTTCTGAGGTTGCTTGGGAAGCTTGGGCACAGGAAATCGGTCATCAGCTTCAGATTGCCGACGGTGTTCCCATTGACGAGCCATGGAAGGGTTCCCTCCGGATATGCAAGCGGCTACGATTTGATGGACAGCTGTTACCCGTGTGGAGCAGGAGCTTTTAGCCTGCTCGGGCCGCCGGTGAACAACACCGTCCGCAGTGTAGTCCCCGGCTGGATGCCGCCTTCAAAAGTCGTTAGGGGTCACTGTGATACTTGCGCCTTTGTCACAGGACCCCGCTAGCACCCCATCTCCACAAGTGATCAAGGTTCCGATTGCAAGCGGACTGTACTATCTCGTCGAGGCACGGAGTCGTTTGGGAGTTGACGCTCTTGACCGTGGCCGCGGTACAGGCGGAATCTGGGATGAAGGAATTAAGATTCAACGGATCGAAGAGAGTCGCAATCCGCCTGCAATCAATATAGACCCCTCCGATACGCTGGAACCCGGTGGCTGCGTGCGTGACAGAAGCCACGACCCGCTTGCTTTGGCCTAGTGGGTACGCCGGCCAGCCAGCCTGCCTATTGCTGGCCGTTTCAGTTGTGGCACCCGGGCCAAAGTTTTTCAGACCGCCGTAATGCGATTCAAATAAGAGTTGATTCCGCCGTGGGCGACGGATACTCGGTGACAGTTCTTCGAGGTGTGACGCCGGGCCATCCGGACTTCTTTACGTTGCCCTGGTTGACGCCTGCAATGAACACGTGGGAAAGCACAGATATCTGGGTGGACAGCTCTTGTAACGGTTACGAGAGCGAGGTGGGCGCCGTCGGCTTACGCTATGGCCGCCGTACCGATGGAACCGTGATCGGGAACGGCGACGACCCCTGCATTGGACATGTAAATCGTGTCTACGCTCATGTACGCAATCTTGGCGATGCGCCCGCAACCGACGTCCGCGTAACCTTTCGGGTGACCGACCCGCCCGGAGTTGATATCCGCGATTCGCGCGGATGGAACGAGATAGGCTGCGTTACGTCAGCAGAGTTCTCTGCTCTCGCCTCGTTAGCTCCAGGCGCCAGCACTGACGTGCATATCACCTGGATTCCGCGACATCATCTCACGGCAGCGGAAGCGGAAGCGCACCGCTTCGCATTCCATACCTGCTTACAAGTCGAAGTGGAAACTGTCGATGGAGAAGTCGTCACAAGTAATCAACTCGCGATGGAGAACTTCAACTACTTTGAGGCCCGGCAGGACCCAGTCCGTAACAGGTGGGAACCGATTGTCGATCAATTCTATATCCGGAGCCCCTATTCGCCAAACAGCCGGCTGGCTGGGCCCCGTACTTTCTATCTCAATATACAATCCGATCTTCCCAAGGGCTGGACCTACTCCGTAGCTGGCGGTGCGTCCGCGGTAACCCTCGATTTTGATGAAGTACGCCTGATTCCAGTTGTTGTCGAACCCTCTGAGGACGCTCGGCCGGGCGACTCTTACCTGCTTAAGGTAGATGCCTAGTACCGATGTTGTGCTTTCTAATCAGGCGGCACCCCCCGATGAGATGGAGGAGACTGGTCTTGCCCGTATTGCCGGAGTGGTGCTCGCCGCTCATGCCGTACAACAGAGCGGGCTTTCAATCTCCGCGCAGCAGGATGTTCAAGGCAACATTCTGGTACGGGGAAACCTTAAGTCCGGCGCAACCAGCTTGTTAACACTTGATTATATTGCGGCGGATGCCGCCATTTCTAATGCGGAGCGCTGACATGTTATTATCAGTTGCCATTTCTTAGTTATGCGACAGACTCGAAAAAGCATAGAGCCAAAAAGGAAAGCGACGACTATGGACAATAATGCCGAGACTCAGGTCAGGGAAGAGCTAACAACGAGCGAAACGAAACAGCCGTCCGAGTCGCTCGGATTGCAACTGAGTGAAGTGGCGACAAATCTGGGCCGCGCGTTGTATGAAGGGAACGTGGATCAGAGCAAACGGCTGACGGAAGCGGCGCAGTCATTCACTAAAGCGAAGATTGAGATTGAGCAAGAGACCGCGAAACGCGCCAGTGAGGCGTATGTTGAGTACGCAAAAGCCGCGCAAGAGGCTTCCATCAAAGAGGGCGGGCAGCAGATTCTCGTTGAGGCTTACCAGAATTATGCGACCCTTCTCAGTGGTTTGAACGAGGACGCGTGTCGGCGTCTACGGGAACTTCATCGTGATGCTACAGCGAAGTATTCCGAAATTTCAGAAGAAAACCGCAAGCGCTCGCGTGGCCAGTACGTCGACTATCTAAAAAATCTTCAGAGAATTTGGTGCGGCATAGACGTTGAAGCTTTCGTTCAGTAGATTCGCTTAGCCGCGATGTAGCTCCTCAGTCAACGTCTGCAGAACCCGTTCGGGAGACGTGCGCAGAAAGAGATGCCCTCCGGCGAGCAGCCTTAACTTAAAAGGTCCGGAAG
>CAXSIG010000232.1:4330-7986 GCA_964237255.1 uncultured Bryobacteraceae bacterium | reverse complement strand
GAGTGGTGGGGGACGCAACCGGAACCTTTTCACAACCGGTCCAGGTTGTCGATTCGCTAGGCAACACGCAAACTCTTACCGCAACGTTCGCAAAGACATCGAACAATACCTGGACCTATTCGTTCAGCATTCCCGCTAGCTCCCTGACTACCGCGCCTACCGCTCCGCTAGCCACCGGAACGCTCACTTTCGACACGAGTGGCAAGCTTGTCACTCCCGCCGCCACCGCGCCTTCCACCAGCAACGACGTCGCAATCCCCATCGCTGGCCTTGCCGATGGCGCAGCGGACCTCAGCTTGAAGTGGAACCTGAACGATTCCGCGGGGGCTTCCCGTTTAACCCAAATTTCGCAGCCGTCGCAAGTTTCTTCGACTAGCCAGGATGGTACGGACGCCGCCACGCTGGTCTCAATTGGAATCGCGGATGGCGGCGTTCTGCAGGCCAAGTATTCAAACGGACAGCAAAAAACGGTTGGCATGCTGGCGCTAGCGGGGATTCGCAATCCGGATTCACTCTCGGCAGTAGGCAACAACAACTTTCAAACCAGCAACACCACCGCTCCCCCGGTAATCGGCACTGCGGAAACAGGTGGTCGCGGCAAAATACTCGGCACCTCGCTCGAAAGCTCCACAGTGGACATTGCAAAGGAGTTTACGAATCTCATCGTTTATCAGCGTGGTTACCAGGCGAACGCGAAGGTCATTAACACAGAAGACCAGTTGAGCCAGGAAACCATTCAACTCAAACAATAGCGATGACGCCACTGGAAGAAACGGCGGCGTTCCAGGATGTTCCCATCGAAATTGCGGTGGAACTGGACCGCCCCATGATCAAAATTCGCGACATCTTAAACTTCCGGAGCGGCACTGTCATCGAGATGAAACGCTCAGCCGGCGAGAACCTCGATATATACATGGGAAAAAAGCTGGTCGGTTCGGGAGAACTTGTCGTTATCGAAAACACTATGGGTGTTCGGATCACGGATTTTCTGACCGAAACCTGACGCTATGGAGAACCTCGGACAATTGGGCGCTGTACTTCTTGTGCTGGCGCTCCTGATGTCGGCGGTCTACTTCATTCGCAAGAAACAGTTGCCGAGTTTCGCTCGTGAGCTTCGTTTTGCGTCCGCTCCCAAGCGGATGCAGATTGTGGAACGCGTAGCTCTGACCGCGCAGCATACATTGTGTCTGGTTCGGATTGGTGATCGGGAGTTGCTGGTCACCACCGCGCCGGGAAACTGTCAGGTGATTTCAGCGCCATCGGAAAGTCATCTATGATCCTCGCCGCGGCAGTTCCGGCCTTATCGAGCCAAACGCTCGGCACGCCGATGCAAATTGTTCTCCTGCTGACAGCGCTCACCGTCCTACCCGCGGTCATCATGTCGGTTTCGCCGTTTTTGCGGATCGTCGTGGTGCTGCACTTTTTACGACAAGCGCTAGGGACTCAGACAACACCCTCGAATCAGGTCATGATCGGCATGTCTTTGTTCCTTGCTCTGTTGGTCATGCAGCCGGTAGCGACGGACATTTACCAGCATGCGTGGCAACCGGTAGAAGAAGGCAAGATGACGTGGCAGGAAGGCTTCGATGTAGGCTCCAAGCCGCTTAGCAAATTTCTGATTCGCTTTGCCCGCGAACGCGATGTCAAATTGTTTCTCGAAATTTCGCATCAACCTGCTCCGCGTTCTCCTTCCGACCTTGGCTTGAGCGTGCTCATACCCGCGTACATTTTGTCGGAATTGAAGGCCGGCTTTCAGATTGGAGCGATGTTGTATCTTCCGTTCCTGATTATCGATGTGGTGGTCGCATCGGTAACCCTTTCAATCGGTATGGTGCAACTTCCGCCCGTAATGGTTTCCGCTCCTTTCAAGATCTTGCTGTTCGTCTTGGTGGATGGATGGAATCTGGTGGTCGGTTCTTTGATGAAGAGCTTCGCATGACTCCTGATTCCGTGGTTCAAATCATCCGCGACATGTTTATGGCGGCGTTCTGGCTTAGCGCCCCGCTGCTGGCGATCGGATTTATCGCGGGGATTGTAGTCAGCCTCATCCAGATCGTAACTTCGATTCAGGACTCCGGCTTCAACGCTATTCCCCGGCTAATTGCCTTTCTCGGCGGGTTCATCTTGCTGCTGCCCTGGATGTTAAACAAGATGATGTCGTACACCGCCGCTATTCTTGGCAATCTGGGCCGTTATGCCCACTGACTTCGTCTTTCCCTTCCTATTCGTTCTGGCCCGCGTCTCCGGGATCTTCGCTTTTGCCCCGATTCCTGGAATTAAGACCGGCCCCGATCTGTTGCGGCTGTTGCTCTCAGTTGCGGTTACGCTTGCTCTCTATCCGGTTTGGCCGGACCCATCCGCTACCTCAACTTCCATGGCGTCTGTAACCGCTGGAATCTTTTCGGAGGCTGCGTTGGGAACTGCGTTTGGTCTTGCTGTAGCTGTCACGCTAGAGGCGTTGCAAATGGCTGCTCAGATTGTTGGGCTGCAGGCGGGATACGGCTATGCCTCCACAATCGACCCGACAACACAGGCCGATTCACCCGTGCTCTTGATTGCGGCCCAAATGTTCTCCGGCCTCCTGTTCTTTGCAATCGGGCTTGACCGCGAGGTGCTGCGCGCCTGCGCTCAGAGCTTTCAGACGTTCCCTCCCGGCCGCTTTGTCGCTTCGCTGACTCTAGCTCAAAGCTTGATCCACCTAAGCTCAGGCATCTTCTCAGTGGGTGCAAGGCTCGCCTTGCCCGCCATTGCGCTGCTCGGCATGCTGGATCTATCGCTTGCCATGCTGGGCAGAGCCAACGCCCAACTCCAACTCATCACGCTGACGTTTCCGGTGAAGATGCTTGCCGCGCTGGTGCTGACCGCTTTTACCAGCGTGCTCTTCGCGCGCATGTTTTCCGCGTACTCGGGCCAAGCTATGGCCGTGCTGCGCGGAATGGTCGCACTCCCCGCCACCCCTTAGCGGATGGCGGACAAAAGCCAACAGACTGAGAAGCCCACTCCGAAACGAGTCGAGAAGGCCCGGAAAGAAGGCCAATTCCCGTCCGCGAAGGACTTGGTGGCCGCTACCCAATTTCTCGTTTTTGTCGCCGTTCTGGGTTCTGCCGCCCCGCTCTGGCTTACTCAATGGAAAATCGCATCGCGGGTGATTGTGGAGCGAGCCTTTCACGCCGAAGTTACGCCGACGGCTATTGTCAGCCTGGCGTGGTGGATCGGCGCGAACCAATTGGCGCCGCTTGCTAAGTTCGGCGCGCTTCTGCTGATTGTCACGCTCGTGGTGCAGTTGGGCGTTACGCGTTTTGGCTTCAGCTTCTCAAAGCTCGCGCCCTCGTTCGAGCGGCTAAATCCCGCCTCCCGATTAAAACAACTGCCGAAGCAGAACCTGCCGGCCTTACTGCAAGCTTGCCTGATGCTTCCCCTTGCAGGCTATGCTGTCTGGTTTCTGGCTCGCGACAAGGCTGCCGAGGCGTTCCTGCTGCCAATGCGCGGAATAGAAGACGGAATCTCTACAGTCGCGGCCGCCATGCAGCAACTTCTTTGGCGCGGCGCGGCGCTCCTGGCGGTCCTCGGATTCATCAACTTCTTCCGGCACCAACGCCAGTACGCTTCCGAACTCAAGATGTCCAAGCAACAGATCCGCGATGAAGCCAAAGAAT
>CAXSIG010000232.1:0-4320 GCA_964237255.1 uncultured Bryobacteraceae bacterium | reverse complement strand
GGACGGCAATCCGCAGATCAAGCGTCAAATTCGTCGTCTGCAGCGCGACCTGAGCCGGCGCAACATGATGCGGGAGGTGCCCAACGCCACCGCCGTTATCGTAAATCCCACGCATTATGCCATCGCAATCAAGTACTCCACGGATTCCATGGCGGCCCCCACAGTCGTTGCGAAGGGTAAGAATTACCTGGCGTTGCGCATCCGGCAGCGCGCCGTCGAAAATCAAGTGCCGATCATTGAGAATCCGCCGCTTGCGCAGGCACTCTACAAGTCAGTCGATGTGGGGCAGGAAATACCCGCGCACCTGTACCGCGCGGTGGCTGAGATCCTCGCTTACATCTACAAGCTGATGAACGGCAAAATGCCGTCATAAGGGAAGCCGCCGTCGTAATGGAAGCAAAAGCAATCGCGCTACCTGGTCTCGGAACAACAGGGCAGAAGCCCAGCGTATTCGCCGGTTTTTCCCTTGCCGGCTTAAGTGAGCTTGGGGTACCCATCGCGGTACTCGCCATTGTCGTAGCGCTCATCACGCCACTTCCTGGGTTCCTCCTGGATTTTCTGATTGTTATCGACATCATGATGTCGGTGATCGTCATGATGGTCGCCATGTACATAGCGCGGCCGGTAGATTTCAGCGTTTTTCCGACCACACTTCTGCTTCTCACCCTATTCCGTTTAGCGCTGAATATCTCTTCGTCACGCCTCATTTTGCTCAACGGAAACACGGGCACATCCGCCGCAGGGCATGTGATTGAGGCGTTCGGGAATTTCGTCGTAGGCGGCAACTACATCATCGGTGTTGTTATTTTCCTTGTCCTGATCGCGATTCAGTACGTGGTCATCAATCACGGTGCGGTACGCATTTCAGAAGTCACCGCCCGCTTCACGTTGGACGCTATGCCTGGCAAACAGATGTCGATTGATAGTGACCTGAATGCCGGACTGGTAGACGAAACCGAAGCCCGTCGACGCCGAAAGCAGCTGTCCGCCGAAGCCGAATTTTACGGTGCGATGGATGGAGCGTCCCGCTTTACGCAACGCGACGCTGTGGCAAGCATTTTGATTACGGCGATCAATATCATTGCGGGTCTCGCGATCGGCGTTTTACAACATGGCGCCGACATCATGCACGCGCTGCAAACCTATACCGTGCTTACGATCGGCGACGGCTTGGTTACAGTGATTCCGGCGCTCATGATTTCAATCTCGGGCGCACTGATCGTAACCCGCGCCAGTTCGGAAGCGAAGCTCGGCGCGGAGTTCAAGAAGCAGGTGTTCGGAGCGTCACAGCCGCTGCTGCTCTCAAGCGGCGTTCTAGTGGCGCTGGCTTTGTTTCCCGGTTTGCCGAAAATTCCGTTTATCGTGCTCGGAATCGGCCTTGGCGCCTTGGGCTGGCGAATGCGCCAAGCGGATATGGTGGAAGCTGCCGCGGTTGCGACCGCTACCGCTCCGGTCCAACAAAAAGAAAATATCGAAGCGTTGATGAAAGTGGAGTTGTTGTCCGTGGAAGTCGGCTTGGGTTTGGTGCAACTGGTTGAAGGGGGACAAAACTCCGCTCTCCTCCGGCGCATCGGAGCGATCCGGAAACAACTCGCTCGCGAGTTGGGTTACATGCTGCCGCCCGTGCGCGTCACCGATAACCTGCAGCTTCGGCCGCGTGAATACTGTATTTCGCTGAAAGGCAGTGAAATCGCTCGCTACGAACTCCTGCAAGGCTGCGACATGGCGATTCCCACAGGCAACGTCACCACGAAGTTTGAAGGAATTGAAACGCGAGACCCGGCATTCGGCATGGCCGCTTTATGGATTCCTTCCGAGCGGGCGACCGCGGCGGAAAATGCAGGCTACACGGTTGTCAACAGCGTGAGCGTTCTCTCCACGCATCTCTCGGAAACAATCCGGCGCCACGCATTCGAGCTGTTCTCTCGTCAGGATGCCAAGAAGTTGCTGGATCGCATCGCTGCCGACCATCCCAAGGTAGTGGAAGATCTGGTTCCCAAAGCCCTCTCCCTGATTGTGGTTCAAAAAGTTTTACAAAACCTGCTTCGAGAGCGAGTTTCCATCCGCGACGGCCACTCTATTTTGGAAGCGATGAGTGAAGCGGCTGGAACCACTCGCAACCACGTTCTTATCACAGAGTATGTGCGGCAGGCGACCCGCCGCGTTGTCGCCGGGCCGTATCTTACTCCGTCGGGAGGCTTGCTGGCGTGGTTTATGGACAGCGCGATGGAACAAGCCGTCGAAGCGTCTGTGGAGCACGGGGAACATGCAAGCCATACCGCTCTTGCTCCGCAACAGCTGCGCGATATTATCGCGAAATGCTCCCGCGCGGTGGGAACGCCTGAGACCGCGGTCCTGGCCATCACCAGTTCAGGCGCGCGCTTCTTCCTCAGGCAACTGGTGGAACCGGCCATCCCAAATCTCTTCTTCGTTTCCCATAACGAAGTGCCGGCAGGAATCAAAGTGCAATCTCTGGGAGTCATTCAATGAAAGAGCCGCTTCATATCAAGACTTACTTCGCGAGTAGTGTGCAAGCCGCGCTCGCCTTGGCGCGCCGCGAACTTGGGCCTGAAGCGATGCTTCTCAATACTCGGCAGTCTCCGCCGGAAGCGAGACACCTTGGCTCATACGAAGCGGTTTTTGCGACGGCGCCAGCCGTTGAGAGCGCCCCAGCTTCAACCGTTCTCGACGAGCAGCCAGCTTTCGTTAATATGCACCCCGAGATCGCGTCCCTACTCCGCGACCGGGACTCCACCGACCTTCCCGAGTACATGGAATCGCTGATTACCGTCGATTCTGTCCTGCACGATGTCGCGGCTTTGGTGGGACCGCCGGGCCGAGGCAAGACCACGACGCTGGTCAAGCTCGCCGTCACCCACGGCATTATGAAACATAAGCCTGTTCGGTTGTTCTCCGCGGATTATCTTCGTGCGGGTGGCTCGCTGCAGCTTCGAACCCTTGCCGCCATCCTCGGTGTGACTTTCGAAGCCTTTCCTAGCCCCGCGTCGCTGGAAAACGCGCTTCGCCACCAGTGGCCCGGGCTCACTCTCATCGATACACCCGGATTCGGACCCCGCGATCTGGATTCCGCACAGACACTCGCGCGCTGCCTAACCTCTCAACGTTCGAAGGTCGACATTCATTTATGCCTCCGTGCCGATAGCTCAGCTACCGCACTCAGTCGCACTGTGGATCGGTTTGCCTGCTTTCATCCGGCGCGACTGATCTTCACAGGCCTTGACGAGACCCCTGATACAGCCGCCGCATTCTCCATAGCGGCTCAATCGAAAATCGCTTTATCTTTTCTAACGAATGGGCAATCCATCCCTGAAGATATCGAACCAGCGTCTGCCGCCCGAATTGTGAAGTGCGCGCTTGGCCCCCAATACCAGCGGAGCCTCGTAACGGCATAGTATGTACACCTGTCAAGCGGAGCCGATCAGCGCCGAAACAAGAGATGCGCTCATCCTGGAGCAACTTCCCCAGGTGCGCATCATCGCCCGGCGCATCCACGAACGACTACCCAGCAACGTGTCGATCGACGATCTTATCTCGACGGGAACTCTAGGCCTAATCGCGGCGATCGACAATTTCGACCCTTCGCAAAACGTCAAGCTTAAAACGTTTGCCGAGTACCGGATTCGCGGCGCCATCCTCGACGGGCTTCGGCAACAGGATTGGGCTCCCCGCGAAAAGCGCAAGATGAACCGCGAAATGGAAGCCGCGATATCGGCTGCGGAACAACGATTCGGGCGCGCTCCGACGGAAGAAGAAATCGCCGCGGAACTCAAGATCAGCCTGGAAGAATATCGAAACTGGCTGGTGCAAACGGGCGGGTTGCAGATTGCGGCGCTGGAGGTGAACGATTCAGGCGACGGAGCGTACAGCCTGCTGAAATTCATCTCCAGCGCGGAATCCGAGCAGCCATCCCGAATCCTGGAGCGCGCGGAGCTGGAGCGCCTGGTGACGGAAACAATCGGCAGGATGCCACAGGTAGAACGAACTGTCCTGAGCCTGTACTACTTCGAAGAACTCAACCTGAAAGAGATTGCGGAAGTGATGAAGCTTCACTTGACGCGAATCTCACAACTGAAAACACAAGCCATCTTGCGTCTCCGCTGCGTAGTGGCAAAACGATGGCCGGGCGCGAGCGGATTGTAGAGGAGCGAACATGAACGACGAGAACGGAATTTTAAGCGGTGGCGGCAAGTGGCTCCTGCAAACCTGGCTGGAAAAATTTAGCGGCGTTATCCATGGGATGACGGATCAACGGGCCACTACAGAGTGGTCCCCCAGCACCCAAGTGCAACTCGATGGTGA
>CAXSIG010000231.1:6598-8032 GCA_964237255.1 uncultured Bryobacteraceae bacterium | reverse complement strand
ATCCCAGCGTTGACGGTCAGTCCCGGACTAATTCTCCAGTCGTCGGTTATGTAGGCGTCGTTAGCCCAACCGCGCAGATACTTGTCGGCATTCCCGAAGGCGACCTGGCGCTTGCGCAGGCGGTCTTGTATTTAGCCGTTGCGCCGAAGTCTGATGCCGGGTATCGCGCCCTCAAAGCAGCCGTCGCTGAAATTCAAAACTCCGAAGCTGAGCCGGTTCCGCTACACCTCCGCAACGCGCCTACCAAAGCAATGAAACAGTGGGGCTATGGCGAAGGCTACGAACACGCTCACCAGCAGGCGGACGCAATGACATCTATGGAATGCCTGCCCCCGAAGTTGCTTGGCAGAGTCTATTATGAGCCGTCAAACCGCGGCGTCGAGAAACGCATCGCCGAGCGTTTGGCTGAAATCCAAGCGGCAAGAAGTCTATAATCTGAAAACCGGATGGCGATTCCCTCACTTCCCACGCCTCTCGACCAGTTGGGCAGCCGACCCTTCTCGTTTTACCCGCCCATCTTAGGCTTCGAGCGCAACCAGTGGATCTTCCGTCGCGCGACTTGGTCTGAGGTTCTCGTCACACATGCACACACGGGAACTCAAATATCTATCCCTCGCCGGTTTCTGGGGGAAGTCTCGCGTGTCGAGGAACCGGTCGTGATCGTGGGCTTGCTGAAAGAGTTGGAGTATCGCGAAGGCGCGGTTTGGCCACACCGCAGGCAAGTGCTGCAGATGCCCATCGCGGTAGGCGCGGGAGAGACGTATGTGCCGCGACCTTCGGGCCCGGCTCCGGTGATTGGAATCAGCCTTCACAACGAAACGCATACGCGGCGGCTACGGATGTTGATTGGCGCCGTAGTCGCCGGCATTGTTGCGGCTTTAGCGATTGCGGGTTCGTTACGCGATTCGCACCCCCACGCCAGACCCGTTATGCGGCAAGTGCCCCGATGAAAGCTTTACTTTGGATTGCGGTAGCAGGCGGCGCCGCGCTGGGAGTGGGCGCAATTGCCATCAACCGAGGCGAACCGGTCAACAGTATCTGGCTGATCCTGGCCGCGGTTTGTTGTTACCTCATCGGATTCCGCTTCTATTCGAAATTCATAGCAACGCGCATCATGATGCTGGATGACGGGCGTGCCACGCCATCTGAACGTCTCCGCAACGGTCACGATTTCGAACCCACCAACAAATGGATCGTGTTCGGCCACCACTTCGCCGCAATCGCCGGACCCGGACCGCTAGTGGGACCCGTGCTCGCCGCACAGTTCGGCTACTTGCCCGGAACGTTGTGGATCCTGGCCGGCGGAGTCCTAGGCGGCGCGGTGCAGGACTTTGTCATCCTGTTCGCGTCACTCCGGCGCGACGGCAAGTCGCTGGGCGCGATGGCGCGGGACGAGATCGGGAAAGTGGGCGGCTTCGTTTCTCTGATCACCGT
>CAXSIG010000231.1:4859-6588 GCA_964237255.1 uncultured Bryobacteraceae bacterium | reverse complement strand
GATCGGCTACGTGGTGACCCTGGTGGGCGTGGGCGTGTTCCTGATCATGCTGATTTTGCTGGCCGTGGTCGGTCTAGTGGTTGTGAATGCGTTGGTCAGCAGCCCTTGGGGCGCGTTTACCATTCTGGCAACCATGCCGATCGCCTTGTTCATGGGCTTGTATCTTCGTTTTGTCCGGCCGGGCAAGGTTCTCGAAACGTCGGCGATCGGCTTCGTTTTGCTGATTCTCAGCGTCTTTGGGGGCCAGTGGATTTCGCTGTCCAGCTATGCCGGAGCGTTTACCTTTTCCGGTATCACCATCGCGGTCGCGATCATCTTCTATGGTTTTGCGGCAAGTTCCCTTCCCGTCTGGCTTCTGTTGGCCCCGCGCGATTACCTCAGCACGTTCGTGAAACTCGGCGTTGTTTTCCTGCTCGCGCTTGGCATCCTGATAGTACGTCCGGAACTTCAGATGCCCGCGTTCTCCCGCTTTATCGATGGGACGGGACCGGTCTTCGCGGGTAAAGTTTTCCCGTTCGTGTTCATCACCATCGCTTGCGGAGCCATCTCCGGCTTCCACGCGCTGATCTCATCCGGCACCACTCCGAAAATGCTGGCGCGGGAAACGCACGCGCGCCACGTAGGCTACGGCGCGATGCTGCTCGAAAGCTTCGTCGCCATCATGGCGATGATTGCTTCCTGCGTATTGAATCCAGGGATCTATTTCGCCGTGAATTCGCCCGGCGCGATCCTGGGCAAGACGGCCGACGCAGCTGTCGCGACCATCTCAAAGTGGGGCTATCCAATTAGCACGGCGGAGATGGCGACACTCGCCCATCGAGTCGGCGAATCCACGCTTTTCAGCCGCACCGGTGGCGCGCCGTCCCTGGCGCTTGGCATGGCACAGATCTTTTCATCTACCGGCGGCGGCGATGCCATGCTCGCCTTCTGGTATCACTTCGCCATCATGTTTGAGGCGCTGTTCATCCTGACGATCATCGACGCCGGAACGCGTGTAGGCCGCTTCATGCTGCAGGATCTAGCGGGCAACATCTATAAGCCGCTAGGCCGCCTGAGTTGGATGCCCGGAGTGATCGGCGCGAGCGCAATTGTAGTTGGGGGATGGGGCTACTTCCTGATCACCGGAGTTCTGGATCCGCTAGGAGGAATCAACACCTTGTGGCCGCTCTTCGGCATCGCGAACCAATTGCTTTCTTCGATCGCTCTTTGTGTAGCCACCACCATTCTGATTCGGATGCACGGCTGGAAATATTTCTGGATCACCGCGCTCCCGCTTGCGTGGTTGATTACCGTAACGTTCACCGCGGGTCTCGAAAAGATTTTCTCGCCGCTGCCGCGTATCGGGTTTCTGGCACAAGCCAACGCGTTGACCGGACGAAGCGCCTTCAACGCACGGCTGGATGCCGCGGTCACTGCCGCTTTCCTGATTCTCGTCGCCATCATCCTACTGGATTCCATTCGCGTGTGGGTTTCCGTTCTTTCGGGAGCACAGCGCAAAGAAGTTCATGAAACTCCCTTCGTAGCCTCACATCTATCAGCCGAGGGGCTATGACGTTCTTGCGCTACTTGCGCGATCTATTCCGCGAACTGAGCGATCAGACCGCGTACGATCGTCATCTGACGCAAACCGGCCGTGAGCATTCGGCCGCGGAGTGGAGACAGTTCTCCGACGAGCGTAATCGGGCGAAGTACGCCCGGCCGAAGTGCTGTTGAGGAATATCGTCCTTCA
>CAXSIG010000231.1:0-4849 GCA_964237255.1 uncultured Bryobacteraceae bacterium | reverse complement strand
GCCTTTTTCGCTTCGCTTGGCGGTTTCGGGTTGTTTCTTCTCGGAATTCTCGATTCGTCCGTCTTCCTCCTTCCGCTCGGCCTAGACCTCCTGATGGTCGCTTTAACTGCACGCGATCACGATCGCATGTTTTACTACGCCGCTATGTGTGCGGCCGGGTCGGTGGTCGGTTGTTTCACAACGGACTGGCTGGCGAGAAAAGGCGGGGGAGCGGGGCTGGCTCATCGGATCTCCCCGCGGCGCTTGAAATACATTCAGAAGCGTGTCGAAAACAGTGCGGGAATCGCGATCGGCGTTTCGGCGGTCGCGCCGCCCGGATTTCCCTTCACGGCCGTGATCGCCGTCGCAGCGGCACTGCAGTACCCCAGAGTGCGGCTCCTGTCTCTTGTGGCACTCTTCCGGCTGATCCGCTTCGTGGTGGAGGGGTTACTCGCCATCCGGTATGGACCGCGCATCCTGAAAATCGCGGAAGCGCCGGCTGTTCAGCACGCGATTCTTGCGTTAGTTGTTGTCTCAGTGTTAGGAAGCGCGTGGTCGTTGTATCGGCTTTTGCGGCGAAGCCGGGCATGAGATCTTAAGGAAAACGATCGCCTAAGACGATGGTTCCAATGCCTCCAACACCGCGTTCCGATTCTTTGCAATAACCGCGAGATAGGCGCGGGTAGTTGCATCGGGTTTTCTGCGGCCCTGCTCCCATTCCTGCAGGGTTCTTGGATTGATACAAAAAGCCTTTGCGAATTCCGCCTGCGACATCTGCGCGTCTGTCCGGATTCGTTTGACGTCAACAACCCCCGGCAACAAAACCTGTCTTGTGGGCAACCGTAAATTGCCTTTTACGTGCGCCAGGATCTCCTGCGCGCTTTGCTCTAACGTTAATCCGAGTTCTGTACGCCGATTCTTCCTCGTACTGACATTACCCATATCTAACTACGCTCCTCTCTTGCTATTTTTTTGATTTGGGTCGCCAGTGCCGCTAGTGCACTCCGATCGGCAGCAGAGAGATTTTCCATCCGCGATTTCGCGTAAATAGCTGCCATATAAATTCTCCAGGGTTCAACCCAAAAAAAGTAGATCACCCGAAACCCTCCACTCTTTCCCTGGCCTTGTCGCGCCCACCGTGCCTTACGAAAACCGCCACCGCCAGGAATAATCGGGTGATCTTCCGGCGAACAGGCAAGGTGATACTCCATTGCCATCCTATCCTCTTCGGTCAATAAGGCCGACACCTGGGATTCGTACCCGGATAGGCTTACGATTTCGGCTATCAACTCCCACTATACGGCATTGACGTAGAGCGAGAGGACGTAGAATAGCTCCCATATGAAACCCGCGGTCTTCATCCTGCTTGGCGTCGCCGCCTTGCCCGCCCAAAAAATACCCGCGCCGGATCTGCTCAACCTGGCGAATACTCCGGCGAATCCCGGTTTCGCTTTGGCCCTCCGCGACACACTAGTGCCAGAGGCAATCAAGAAGGGTGAAGCAAATATCGGCTATGGCTCGGAATACCTCTTTGCCACGGAAGCCGAATCCGCGCCCGATCTCTATATCGACGATCAACGCGCCACCACCCTCCAATCCCTTCCCGGCCAGAGCCAGATGTGGTTCACGAAGGCGAATCTGAAGCCCGGCACTTCCCACAATTTCTACTACATGGTCAACGGCCAGCGTATGGGCGGTAAGACCGATCTACCGGCCTATACACCCGATTCTTACGCGAAACCCGGCATACCTCAAGGCAAGCTTTCGGAGAAGATGACGCACACCAGCAAGATCTACGAAGGCATGGTTTCCGATTGGTGGATCTATGTGCCCGCTCAGTACGACGCCGCGAAACCGGCCGCGCTAATGGTTTGGCACGATGGGCAAGGCATGGCGAATCGCAACGCGCTCGCGAACTCCCTGAACGTGTTCGACAATCTCACGGCGCAAGGCAAGATTCCGGTAATCGTTCAAGTCTTCATCGCGCCCGGTAAGGTCGGCGAGAAGGCGATGCGTGGCATCGAATACGACACCGTTTCCGACCGCTACCTGCGTTTCGTGAATGAGGAGATTCTTTCACAGGTGGACGCGAAGTACAACGTCCGCAAAGACGGCTATAGTCATGCGGCGGCAGGTAATTCGTCGGGCGGTATTTCAGCGTTCAGCATGGCGTGGTTTCACCCTGAGCTCTTCACGCGCGTTCTGATGCGGATCTCAAGCTTCGCCAATCTCCAGCAGAATCACCCGGGCGAATTCGATGGCGGTAATACCTATCCGTATCGCGTCCGTCGCGAAGACAAGCGCCCCATTCGCGTATGGTCCGCCGATGGCACGGAGGATCTGGAAAACCCCTTCGGCTCCTGGCCCTCCAACAACATCAACATGGCCAACTCGCTCAAGTTCCGCGATTACGATTTCCATATGAGTTGGAGCACCGGCACGCACAACGGTGCTCACGGAAACTCCGAACTGCCGGAAGAGATGGTCTGGCTATGGCGCGGCTACGATTCGGCGAAAACCACCGACACCTTTCCGCCCGACCCCGAAGAGAAAAATAAGCCATTCTTCCGCGTGAAGTCTTTCAATCGGTAAATTTCCCAAACCTTTCATGGCCGCTTCCGTATAGTGGGTATGCGCTGCATCCCGCTATTCTTCTGCCTGGCTGCGGCCGGTCTTTCCCAAACTACGCCCGAAGGCGATTGGATCTACAACAACAAATTCTTCGACCACAATAACTATTACCGGATGCGGCTTACCCTGAAAGGCAAGACGTTAACGGGAGAACTCGGCGGCGACGCCTTCAAGGGCACTTACCAGGACGGTCACATCGTAGGTGTCGTTAAACCAACGTCCGGTCCTGAGGGCCGAATCGATGCACATATGGTTGGCGCCGATCGGATGGAAGGCACGGCCGTGGACTCGGATCGTCACCTCACTTTCGAATTCATTGCCCAACGACAAGCGCCAAAGAGCAGTGCTCCTAAAACGCACACCTTTGAGCCTGTTGTCTTCCATCATTTCTTTTCAGCCGCGATTGAACCCGCGCTGCACATCAACCCAGGTGACACGGTGAAGACCTGGTCCGTGGATGCCGGCGGAACGGACGCGAAGGGAGTGCGGCGAACTAACGGCGGGAACCCCTTAACCGGACCGTTTTACATTGAAGGTGCAGTTCCCGGAGACACGCTGGTCGTTCATTTGAATCGCGTTCGTCTCAATCGCGATACCGCCGGAAGCGGCGACATGATTGTGAATGGAGCTCTTAATTCCGATTATGTGGAGCGCCGCAAACGAATCGAGAACTACGACACCACCTGGAAGCTGGACCGCGAGGCCGCATTCGCGTCACTACAGAACCCCACGGAGAAGTTGAAGACCTATCGCATCCCTCTCGCACCCATGCTCGGCTGCGTTGGTGTAGCTCCAGGAGGAGGAATGCAGTTCCGTTCCGGCTTCCTAGGCGGTTACGGCGGCAATATGGATTACAACCAGGTGCGTGAGGGTGTCACCATCTATCTGCGAGTCAACGCACCGGGAGCTCTTCTATTCGTTGGCGATGGGCATGCGCAGCAAGGTGCGGGCGAACTGACCGGAGACGCGCTTGAAACGTCGATGGATATCGAGTTCACGGTAGATCTCAAACAAGGAGGCGGCCCCGGAAACCCGCGCATGGAAAATGCCGACTACCTGATGGCCAGCGGCATCGGCGGCAGCATTGACGAATCGTTCCGAGGCGCGACGACGAATCTTACCCGGTGGATTGAGCAAGACTACGGTTTAAATGCCGCGGAAGTCTCCTCCGTTCTTAGTACGGCAATTGTTTACGATGTCGCGGAAGTGGTAGATCCGTACTCTCACGTCGTCGCTAAGATTCCCAAGAGCGCCTTAGCAACACTGAAGAAGGTAAATTAGGGCTGCGGCTTGGGCGGCGGGACCGGCTTTGCCTGGGTCTTCTCATCTGGAAGCGTTTCGACGGCGTCGAAGGTAATCTCTGCGGACGCGGAGAACTTCTGATAATACAAAAACGACACGTCGTTCTTCGTTTCGTATCGTCCGCGGTCCAGCCGAATCTCAGCTTTTAACGGGAGCAGGAATTGCTTGCCGCTTAGCTCGGTGAAATCATAATCGAGTTGCGTATTCGCCAGTTGGATCGGAAAGTCCGCGGGAATGTCTACGCTCTGCATGTTGATTCGGACAATCTGCCCCGTCTTACGGTCGACATAAATCTGTCCCGTATACGCAGGCGTCACGGATCGCTTCGACTCCACATCTGTAATGCCCCAGGAGGAATGCGCTTGATCGACGCTGAACGTGAACACATGTGTGAGGCGACTGCGAACGGTGCCCCACCGCTCCCAATGAAACTCCGCATCCGATTTCGGATCGAAAATGTATTTCAATAAGCTGCCGAATTCGCCGGTGGATGTGGTGCCTCCAAAGCTGTGCATGTCTTTGTTCAGCACCGGCTGGCCGTTGGCCATCAGCACTTCATAATGTTCCTGCTGCCCCACGTAGCTCAGTTTGGCGGCGATCACATCGGAATTTCGCCAGTTTTCATGGCCCAGAGGATCGTAATAGCGCCTGGTGATTTGCTTACAGACAAAGTCGGGAAGCGTGCTCGAATAGTTCAAAGCATACTCCCGCATCTGGTCGATCACGTCTTGCTGCTCTTTATACGAAGGCGGCGCGATGGACTTGCGAACCACCGGAGAAGCGGGCGGCGGCGCAACGGCTAAGGATTGGGAATTAGCACCTAATTCCTTCAAGGCCGAAACGGTCTTCGGACCAGCGCCCTCGCCCTGCAGCATTTCAATTTTGGTGTCCTCCAGCTTCTCCGAAAGATGCATGGAATGGAGGTAGACCGCTACTT
>CAXSIG010000230.1:536-8056 GCA_964237255.1 uncultured Bryobacteraceae bacterium | reverse complement strand
ATGAGCAGGTGGTGGACGGCTGCTGCTGGCGGCATGAAACCACGCCGGTGGAGCAGCGCGAACTCGCGCAATGGTTCCTGAAAATCACGAATTACGCCGATCAGTTGCTGGACGACATGAAACTGCTGGAAGGCAATTGGCCGGATCGCGTTCTGGCGATGCAGCGGAACTGGATCGGACGTTCGGAAGGCGCTGAGGTGGATTTTCGGGTGGCCGACGCGGACTTGCCGCCGGTGCGCATCTTCACCACGCGAATCGATACCATCTACGGGGCGACGTGTCTGATTGTCGCGCCGGAGCACGATCTGGCGGGCGGCATAGAGAATCCGCGGGCCAAAGCCATGATCGACGCGCGCGCAAACCAGGGCTTGGGCGAAGTGGAGAAAGAAGGATTCTTCACAGGGCACTACGCCATCAATCCGTTCAGCAAAGAGCGGATACCCGTCTGGGCGGGAAACTTCGTTCTGATGAGCTACGGTACGGGCGCGATCATGGCGGTTCCCGGTCACGACGAGCGCGATTTTGAATTCTGCACCAAGTACGAGTTGCCGATCCGTTCCGTGGTTCGACCTCTGGATGGCGGCCTGGCTAGCCCCGTTGGAATGCTGGGCGCGTATTGTGAATACGGAATCGTGGAACACTCCGGCAAGTGGTCGGGAGAAACTAGCGCGGAAGCTCGCCGGCAGATGACTCGCTATGCGGAGGAACACGGGTTCGGTCACGGCGCCATCACGTTTCGTTTGAAGGATTGGGGGGTGTCGCGCCAAAGATATTGGGGCACGCCAATTCCGGTAATTCACTGTCCTATCGACGGACCGGTTCCGGTTCCCGAAAGCGATCTGCCGGTCCGGTTACCGGAGAAGATCAACATCACCGGCGAAGGTCACTCGCCGCTTGAAGACGTGGAAGAGTTCGTCCATGTGCTCTGCCCGCGATGCGGCCGTCCGAGTCGCCGCGAAACGGACACGATGGACACGTTCGTCGATTCGTCCTGGTATTTCTATCGTTACTGCGACGCGCGGAATTCCAACGCGCCATTCGATCCGGCAAAGATTGCCGAATGGTTCCCTATCGATCAATACATCGGTGGCGTGGAGCACGCCATTCTGCATTTGATCTACTCGCGTTTCTGGACCAAGATGATGCGCGATGTCGGCGTAATCACGAATGACGAACCGGTGCGCAAGTTATTTACGCAGGGCATGGTGATTCGAAATGGCGAGAAGATGTCGAAATCGCGCGGGAACGTGGTGCCGGCGGATGAAGTAGCGGAGAAGCATGGAGCCGATGCCGCGCGCCTGTTCGTCCTGTTCGCGGCGCCTCCCGAAAAAGATGTGGATTGGACCGACACCGGAGTAGAGGGCATCGTCCGATTTATCGGGCGGGTTTACCGATTCGCGACGCGCAACGTTCCCGCGCTGCCGAACGATGGCGCGGCGGACGGGGCGATCCTGCGCAAACTGCATCAAACACTGCGCAAGATCACAGAAGACTTCGATTCGCGGTGGCACTTCAATACATCCATCGCCGCGCTAATGGAACTGTTGAACGATCTCCATTCGAATGAAGCGCACATCTCTCCAAGAGCCATGGGTGAGGTTTTGGAAACCGTGACATTGATCCTCGCGCCGTTCGCGCCCTACTTAGCGCAGGAACTTTGGGCGGAACAGGGCAAGGCGGGCGCTGTATTTAAACAAGCTTGGCCCATCTACAACGAAGAAACCGCAAAGGAAGCGGAGGTGACGGTAGTAATCCAGATCAACGGGAAGAACCGCTCAAAGCTCACCGTAGCGCCTGGAACGGATCGCGGAGAACTGGAGCGGCTTGCCATTGGGGACGAGCGCCTTCGCACTCTGCTGGAAGGCAAGAGCGTAGCCCGCGTGATTGTGGTGCCGGACAAATTGGTAAACGTGGTTACGCGTTGACGTCTGACACCGGGTAAGTTCGGATCACCGAACGATGTTAAGAACATGACGCGCTCAACAGCACGGGAATATATGGACGGACCGGAGATTCCGGACCAAACGGTAATAAGTTTCTACTCTGAATTGTCGAGGCTCAACCGTTTACTGGGAAATACGAAGAACGTCGTGACGATATTAGCGGAGGAGCCTCCGTCCACACTGATCGATATCGGTTGCGGACAAGGAGCGTTGTTGGAGGAGATCGAGCAAGCGCTTGGGATCCGCGGGACAGGCGTGGATCTACGACCCACATTGGGCAGCGCGCCAATTCTTCAGGCCGATGCGACCAAGGACCCGCTACCAATTTGCGATCTGGCGATTTGCATTCTTGTGGCTCATCATTTGGAGCCGGAAGCTGTGTCGGCGCTTGTCCGGAATGTGGGGCGATATGCCAAGCGACTCTATCTCTTGGATCTAGTAAGGCATCCTATGCCGTTGGCGCTTTTCCAGTTCATGAGACCACTTACATCGCGGCTTGTTTTCGAAGACGGGATAACTTCCATTCGACGATCCTATACTGCGGGGGAACTGCGGGATTTAGTAATTCGGGGATTAATGGGGACAGAGGCGACGTTTCGGCATTGGGTGAGTCCGATTTATGCGAAACAGACTATTGATATTCGGTATCGCTGAAAGCTTTACACGATCGGGTTCGCGTTGCTGACTACGTCGTCCGGGTGCAAGACGTCGATGCCATCATGTAGCGACCACCCAAGCGGCTCTGTCTCGCAACACACAACCTGACTCCCCGGCTGGACAGGATCTTCATAGCACTGCGTGTGATGCCAGGTAAAGCCTGCGAGCTATCTGAAGCTCGAAGCACCATGTTGGTGTCAACGAGACTACTGCATCCTACACCTTAGCTAAGCGAAGGCTTTCTGGATGATATCCCCGCCGGTGATTGTCGGCCGCTCAGAGCGTCCGTTATGAAGGAACGTCGTGCTGACGTGATTCAGGCCCAACGCTCGTAGGATTGTCGCGTGGATATCTGTAACGTGGGCTCGCCCATCGATTCCGCGAAGTCCGATTTCATCCGTGGTTCCAATTACCTGACCTGGCTTGATTCCGCCGCAGGCCATCCAAATCGTGAACCCCCAAGGATTATGGTCGCGACCATCGCCCTTTTCATTGAACGGTGTGCGACCGAATTCCCCGCCCCAGACAACCAGCGTGTCGTCCAGCAGCCCACGAGCTTTCAGGTCCGTAAGCAATCCCGCAATCGGCTTATCGGACGACTTACACATCTTAGAGTGATTGCCTTCAATGTTGTTATGTGCATCCCAGGCGCTCCCGCTACCGGAGTACAACTCGACGAACCGGACACCGCGTTCCACCAGCCTTCTGGCCAGGAGACAGTTGGTCCCGAACTTCGACGTAGCCTCGTCGTCCATGCCGTAAAGCTGTTTGGTAGCTTCGGTCTCTTTCGTCAGGTCTACCGCTTCCGGCCCCGACGCCTGCATCCGATACGCTAGCTCATACGCATTGATTCTTGCGTCCAGATCCGAGTCTTCGGCCTTGTCTTCATCATAATGACGATTGAGAGTATTCAGTAAATCCAGACGCCCGCGTTGCTGTTCTTTGCCGATGGTTTCCGGTGGATTCAGATCCAAAATCGGAGCGCCTGTGTTCCGGAATTGAGTTCCCTGGTAAGTTGCGGGAAGAAATCCGGAACTCCAGTTCTTCGGACCGCCCAAGACTTCGCCGGCATCAGTTAGCACCACAAAAGTCGGCAGATTACGGTTAGCCGAACCTAACCCATAGGTCACCCACGATCCCAGCGCGGGACGCCCGGCCAGAATGGAGCACGTGTTCATCTGGCAAACCGATCCCACGTGATTCAGCCCATCGGCCCAGCAGGCGCGAAAAACCGTCATGTCATCGACGTGGTTAGCGGTTTCGGGTAGCCAGTCCGATACCCAGATTCCGCTTTGGCCGTGTTGCTTCCATGTGCGCTGGTCGGGCATCAACGTGTTGTTCGATGTACCCATCGCCGTCACGACTTTGCCGAACGACGCCGGCATCGGTTGCCCAGCCATCTTCCGTAGCAGCGGTTTTGGATCGAACAGATCGATGTGGCTCGGGCCGCCTTCGATGAACAGCCAGATTACGGATTTAGCTGTCGGTTTGAAGTGGGGAGTTTTGGGTGCAAGCGGATCGACATTTGCCGCGGCGGCTTTCGGCAGCAAGCCATCTTTGTCCAGCATGGACGCGAGCGCGAATGCGCCCAGTCCGCTCCCTGCGTTGCGGAGAAAATCTCTTCGGGACCGCGCGAATCGTTTATGGGCCATGAATGTCTAGTTCCGGTAGACGAACTCGTTCGAGTTGAAAAGCATTTGACAAAAATCCACCATGGCCGCCGCTTGCGCAGGGTCAGTCAATTCGGGAATCTGGGACACGGAGGCTAACTTCTCGCCGCGATCCGCGCGTCCGGCGATCAACGATTTCTGTTTCGCCAGGAACGTCTGGACAGCATCTTTTTCGAAACCGTCGGGATGACGCCCATAAGCCAATCGATACGCGAGATCGATCTGGGCATTTGCATCGTTTGGAGCTTGGCGAATAATCCGGCCTGCAAATGCTTCCGCCCAATCCAGGCTCACCTTACTGTTCAGTAATGACATCGCTTGCGGCGCGGTGATGGTCTGGTTGCGGCGTCCACAAGATTCGTGCGTATCCGGCATGTCGAACGCTTCCATCATGGGGTAACGCGAATTGCGGCGAACAAAAATGTAAACACTGCGGCGGTCTTGCTCTTTGGTCACAGAAGTCGCCCAGCCGCCACGCGGTTTGCCGGCGCCTGAAGGCAGTTCCGGGAACACACTCGGTCCGCCCACTTTATCGGTAAGAAGCCCGGATACCATCAGCGCCGCGTCGCGGATACTTTCGCCTTCCAAGCGTTCGCGAGGAAAGCGCCACAGCCATTTATCTTTCGGGTCTTCCTTCGCAGCCTGCTCATTGAACGCGGAAGACTGCCGGTACGTCTCGGACATTACCATCAGCTTCTGCATGCGTTTTACGTCCCAGCCCGTGTTCACGAATTCCGAAGCAAGCCAATCGAGCAACTCCGGATGGGAAGGACGACCACCCATCACACCGAAATCACTGGGAGACGGCGCAATACCCTGGCCAAAGTGATAATTCCAGAGCCGATTCACGAATACGCGCGAAGTAAGTGGATTGTCCGCACTGGCAAGCCAATTCGCCAAAGCCGTACGACGGCCTGTCGAGTTGGCAAGCGGCACAATCTTCGGATCGCTGGCGTTAACGATCGATAGGAAACCCGGTTGAACTTCTTCTTCCGGCGCGTCCCACGCGCCGACGGTCAGCCGATGTGTCTCAGGGGCTTTCACGCCCAGATCGTGCATGCCGACACCTAGCGCGGGTTCGCCGGGGTTGATGGAATCGAATTTATCCAACTCCGCCTTCAGGGCTACATACTTCTTACGGCTATCGCCTTTCAGAGTCTTCGCCGCGGCATCATCGTCGATTTCCATGTACGGCTTTGCCTTGGCGTACATCTGCCACTGGGCCGGGTTCCGCTTTTCAGGCGCCAGGGTAATCGATTCCTGAATGTCGGCCGGATATTTATCGAACAAGTCCTTGACGATGGTTGCCTTCGCCGGATCGAGCAGCGGTTTCATTTGCGCCCGAACGTCGGCGGTCTTTGCTTCCCACGCAGCCTTTCGTTCCGCGTAGACTTTCGCCTCGGAGGCTGTACTCATCGGGATCTGATCGTCGGCGGCTGTATTCGCGAAGAAGGCCTGCAGCCGGTAATAATCGGTATGCGTAATCGCGTCGAATTTGTGCGTGTGGCAGCGAGCGCAACCGTAGGTCATCGCCATGAACGTTGACCCCACGGTGTCCGTAATGTCGTTCAGAATCTCCTGGCGGCGCTGCTGGAGAACCCGGGCGTTGCTTTCGTCCGGGTAATTGCGGTGAAACGCCGTAGCAACCCGCGCCTGCGGATCGTTCGGCCACAGTTCGTCCCCGGCAATTTGCTCCTTCACGAAGCGATCGTAAGGCGTGTTCTGGTTGAACGCGCGGATCACGTAATCGCGATATCGCCAGGCGTTCGGCCGCGTCTCGTCAGCCTTGAAGCCCTCGCTTTCGGCATAACGCGCAAGGTCCAACCAGTGCCGAGCCCATCGTTCCCCGTAATGAGGAGATGCTAAGAGACGATCCACCACTTTCTCGTATGCTTCTGGGCTCTTGTCGCCAACAAACGCGTCCACTTCTTCGGGCGTAGGAGGTAAGCCGGTGAGATCGAAAGAAACCCGCCGCAATAAAGTAATGCGATCGGCAGCGGGGTTTGCGGCAATGCTCTTTGCTTCCAAGCGCGCGCGAATAAATGCATCGATCGGATTCGCGGGCTGCGCGCCAGCCTTAGCGAGCGGAGGCTCCGTGCGACGAACCGGCTGAAACGCCCAGTATTTTCGCTGTGCCGCGGTGAAGGTATCTTTCTTAGGAGCTTGCGAATCGGCGGCAAGCACCGCGAATAGGGCGACTACAGAGGCCTTAATCATGTCGCGTAATAGCGACTATTATATGTTAGTTTTTATCGCGTGGCCGGACTGATTCAGAGCTGCTTGTACCCGACTGTTTTTAACGCTATAGCCGAAGTAGACCACCATTCCGATAGCTAGCCAAACAATTAGTCGAGCCCAATTCGGCCATCCCAATAACACCATCATGTAGCCATTGAACAAAACGCCTAAAATCGGCACTACGGGCACCCACGGCGTTCTAAAAGGACGCGGCTGCTCAGGATCTGTCTGGCGAAGGACCATAATCGCCACGCAGACAATGACAAACGCCAGTAGCGTACCAATGTTAACCATCTTGCCGATATCGTCAATCGGCGTCACGCTTCCCACAATGGCAGCTAACAGCCCGACCAACATGGTGTTCTTCCACGGAGTGCGAAACTTGGGGTGAATGTCGGCAAAGAATTTCTTTGGTAACAGTCCGTCATTTGCCATTGAATAAAGCACGCGCGTCTGACCGAGCAACATCACCAGCATTACGCTGGTGAGCCCTGCCAGCGCGCCGATGGTGATGATGTGCGAAGCGCCTGTCAAACCTCGGTCCAAAAACGCGCGCGCGATTGGCGCTTCGATGTTGACTTCTTTCCACGGCACCATCCCGGTAAGCACAGCAGCTACGGCGATATAAAGTACGGTACAAATCAGAAGCGAAAGAATAATGCCGATGGGCAGGTCCCTTTGCGGATTTTTGGCTTCCTGCGCGGTAGTAGAAACCGCGTCAAACCCGATATACGCAAAGAAAATATACGCTGCCGCGGAACCGATCCCCGCGATACCGAACGGCGCAAATGTCGACCAGTCCGATCCCCAATTCTCGCGGTTGACGTAGGTTACTCCTAGACCGATCACGAACAGAACAACTGCAACTTTCACGACAACGATTGTGGCGTTAAATCGCGCGCTCTCCTGGATTCCTACAACCAGGATCAACGTAATCACGATGGCAATCAAAAAGGCGGGAAGGTTGAATCCGATCTCAACGCCGAACAAAGTCGGGGCGTTCAGAAGGTCA
>CAXSIG010000230.1:0-526 GCA_964237255.1 uncultured Bryobacteraceae bacterium | reverse complement strand
GCCCGCTGAAGAAAGTCTGGTGTTGCGGAAGCGGTGATCGCCGTTATCTTGTCGATAAACGCTTGCGTTCCCGGGACCAAAGACGAATCGGACGCAAGCGCCATCTGTTTTGCTACGATCCCTTGCGCGGTTCGCAATCCTGTCCAGTGGTCGTAAGCAAGCCACAAGGGCATCTTGATGTTGAAGATGTCGAGAAGTTCGATAAAGTGGTTCGACCAGCCGGACGATACGGTGCTCGCGCCCATCGCGTATTCGAGCGTAAGGTCCCAACCAATGATCCACGCAAAAATTTCGCCGAGCGTCGCGTAAGCGTAGGTGTACGCGCTACCGGCGAGTGGAATCATGGCCGCAAACTCGGCATAACAAAGCCCTGCGAACGCGCATCCAAGACCAGATAACACAAAAGACAGCGTCAGCCCCGGACCTGCGTAGTGCGCGCCAAGCCCAGCCATCACGAAAATACCCGCGCCAATCACCGCCCCTACACCAAGTGCGGTCAGTTGAAAAACACCGAGTGTTCGTTTCA
>CAXSIG010000229.1:3279-8084 GCA_964237255.1 uncultured Bryobacteraceae bacterium | reverse complement strand
CCGGTGGGACGTTCAACTGCCGTTCCAAAATCTGGATGGCTTGTACACCTCAAGCGGAATCGCCGGGGCTTGGGGGATTTCGGGAATCGGACATCTCTTCCAGCCGGGCGTGCAAACCGGGATCGCGCTTCCTCAGTTTCAGCCTTTGCAGTCCGGCGACTTTGCGTATAAGACGAACTATCACAATTTCAATCCATCGATTGGGCTGACCTATGCGCTTCCGGCACTGACCGGCTGGCGCAGGTTCCTCACGGGCGGTAAGGATGAGAGCGTTTTCCGCGCCGGTTACGCGATTTCCACCATTCGCGAAGGTACGAACACTTTCACGTCGATCTTCGGTTCCAACCCGGGCCGCACGATCTCTACCGCTGTTGATCCTTCGAACACGCCCGCAGCGTTCGGCGCTCCTGGAAGCGTTCTCTTCCGCGATCCCGTGCTGCCATCGCTCACGCAATCGGCAACGCCATCATTCCCGATCTCGGCAACAGCGAGCCAAAGCATCAACGAGTACGATCCGAATTTGCGCCAAGCGTACGTGCAGAGTTGGTCCGCGAGTCTGCAACGACAGATCTTCAACAACACGGTCCTACGGGTGCAGTACGTCGCGAATCATGCGGTGGGATTGTGGCGGCAGTCGAACTTGAATGAAGTCAATATCGTCGAGAACGGTTTCTTGAACGAGTTTAAAGTCGCCCAGCAGAATCTGGCGATTGCGCAACAGTCGAATCCGAAGAGCACGAACTTCGGGTATCAGGGTCTACCGGGACAGGGACAGATTCCGATTCTGACTACGGCGCTGGGGACCAGTTTTCTTTCCGACTCCACGCTAGCGACGAATGTTATGCGCGGGGAAGCAGGAGCGGTGGCAAACGCTATCGCATTCAATTCGACGCGCATGGCTTCGCTGACGAAGGCCGGTTATCCGTCGAACTTCTTCGTGGTGAATCCGGCGACCAATAGCGGCTCCTTCATTCTGCGAAACGGTGGCAGTTCTTCGTTCAACTCTCTTCAGATCGAACTGAACCGGCGGTTTTCGGCGGGCCTTCTTTTCGGCGGCAGCTATGTGTGGGGCAAGAGTTTGACGAACATGGATGCCTCCAGCTCCAGCGTGTTCAATCAGCCTACCAGCTTCCGGAATCCGAACCTGGATAAAGGGCCGTCTCCCTGGGACATCCGCCACGCTTTCAAGCTGAACTACATTTATGAGCTGCCGTTTGGACCGAACCGGCACTTCGCTTCGAACATGGGAAACCGCATTTTGCGCGGCGCGATCGGCGGGTGGGAGATTACGGGCCAGACGCGGATTCAATCGGGATCGCCAAGCTTGCTTCGTAGCGGACGGCAGACGTTCAACACGGCGAGCGCCCAAAGCAGCGCGGCCGATGCCGGTGTGGTTCTTCACGGCATCACGGCTCAGCAACTGAACGACTTGGTCGCGATTCGAAAAACCGGTAATGGTTTGGTCTATTATCTTCCGCAGAGCTTGATCGATAACTCGCTTGCGGCGTTCGAACTTGGGGGGAAGGCGCTAACCGATCTGGATCCCTCGAAGCCGTATATCGGGCCGCCTACTACGGCCGGTGTCCTGGGAGACCGAATTTATCTATATGGCCCATGGCAGTCCAAAGTAGATTTCGGCATCGTGAAGAAATTTTCGTTGGGCGAGAAGCGCAGGCTGGAATTCCGGGCGACGGCGTTGAATGCGTTTAATGACGTTAACTTTCTCTTCGGCGCGGCGGGCAACGATGTGAACACGCTTGGAGTTAATAGCGCGCAGTTCGGACAGACGACTAGCGCTTATCGAGATATCACTGTTTCTGGGGCCAATGATCCTGGCGGACGCATCGTGGAATTTCAGGCGCGCTTCGTATTTTAAAATCGCCGCAAAAAACTGCTCTTCGTACAGCTTTGAGAGTTGACGAAGAGCGGTTTGGAGAAATCCAGAAAACTGGATTACTTGTAGCTATTTCTTCGGAGCAATTTCAATCTGGTTCGTTACCTGGTCAGCAGTTACAACCGCCGCAGCCTTGGCAGCGATATTCGCTTTTTCATCTTCGGAACGGACAGGTCCCTTCAACGTTACCGCCCCGTGCGACGCGATGATTTTCACGTTGTGGCCGTACGTGGATAGCGACTTGTCCGCAACTACTGCTCGACGAATCTCCGCTTCGATCTGTATATCGGTCTTGTTGTTCTTGCCTTGATCCGCAGTTTGTTGCGACTGGGCTCGATCACGCGTGTTTCGACGTGTATTGTCGGCAGCGGGCTGAGAGGAAGTGTCTCCGGTCAGCGGCGCAGTGGAAACAGGAACCGGTGCGTTGTTTGAAGCAGTCTGCGTGTTGGCCATACTGCCGCTCATGGTGGAGTCAGAAACAGTGGAAGCGCCTTTCTTTCCGCGAGTCTTTTTCACCATTGGCGCGCCTTTGCCTGAGAACAATTGAATCTGTTTCATCAGGCCGGCAGTTTCCGCAGGGGCTGTCATGCCACCAGCTAGAATTTCCTTGTTCGAGACTGCGTGGCCGTAAAGCTTTTCGTTCTCATCCTTATCGGGGCGTAGTGTTGCGCCTTCGAGCGACAGGCCGGCGAAAACTCCGCGTGAACGCGAGTAGGTCAGAATTTCGGCGCGCATCATGGCGTCCGTCTGGGCGCTCACGTTACGACCAAGGGGGCCAGCCGCAGCGTTTGCTTCGCCGCCGATCGTGAACTTATCCTCTTCCAGTTTGCGGATTCCACTCTCATTCATCACGAGCAGAATTACGTCAGTCTCACTGCCGCCAATCTGCAAGCCAAAGCTGCCGCCCTCAATCCGTATCGCGGCCGGTGAACTCCAGGTTCCTTTTGGCGTGATGCAGGAGGCGTAACCGCGCCCAAACTTCCCACCACCAATAAAGGCGATCTTCTTCAACCCCGGAACGACCACAATGCATTGCGCCTTGCGCGTAAGGTCCTGTGGAACGCCTTTGTCCGAGGCATGAGACATCTCTCTTAGGACAAGCCGTGCGTTGCCAAGCCGCTTCGTTTCTTTATAGGCGACGGCTCCCAGAATGGACGGGGCCAGTAATGCTAGAGTTAGTGCTTTTTTCATCGTTATACCTTCTTCCCAAATAGCGCGTGGTAAATAACCAGAACCAAAATGGAACCAATTACCGCGACAACTAAGCTGTAAATATTGAAGCCTGTAACACCTGCCGCGCCGAACAAACTGAACAGCCAACCGCCAAGTATCGCGCCGACGATCCCGAGTATGATGTCCAGTAGAAATCCTTCACCGCGCTTATTAACGATTTTGCTGCCGATAAACCCGGCAATCAGCCCGAGCACGATCCATGCAATAAATCCCATCCGTTTGTTCCTCCCGCGTCGTATTAGCACTTCACGCGCCATCGATGGAGACAGTTTTATTCACAAGCTAAACTGTGGAGGAACAATGAAAGAAAAGATACGCTCTACGACAGTGCTTTGCGTTCGGCGTGACGGCAAGGTAGTGATGGCCGCGGATGGCCAAGTTACGCTTGGGAGCGAAGTGTTAAAGTCCGGCGCGAAGAAGCTTCGCCGGCTGTATAACAACAAGATTGTGGCGGGATTCGCAGGTTCCACGGCCGATGCATTTTCGCTCTTTGCGCGTTTTGAAGCGAAGCTGGAACAGTTTAACGGCAACCTTTCCCGAAGCGTGGTGGAACTTGCGAAGGAATGGCGTACCGACAAGATTCTTCGACATTTAGAAGCGCTTCTGCTTGTGGCGGATGCGAAGAACATCTTCATTCTCAGCGGCAACGGGGACGTGATTGAGCCTGACGAATCGGTCGCGGCCATCGGGTCCGGCGGGCCGTTCGCGGTATCGGCGGCGACTGCGCTGATGCGCGCTACAAAGCTATCCGCGCGCGATATTGTGGAGCAGTCCATGGCGATCGCCGGTAAGATCTGCATCTATACAAACGACAACATCACAGTGGAGGAGATCGCTTAGCCAATGGTGATCTATCTGCCCAATACGGGGACCGAAGCGTCACCCGCGCTCGACGAATTAACGCCGCGCGAAATCGTTCGCGAATTGGATAAGTACGTCATTAGCCAACCGGAGGCCAAGCGCGCGGTTGCGATCGCGCTCCGAAACCGGATCCGCCGTCAGAAGCTGCCGCCCGAGATGGCGGAGGACGTGATGCCGAAGAACATCCTGATGATTGGGCCAACAGGAGTCGGCAAGACGGAATTGGCTCGCCGGCTGGCTAAGCTTGCGAACTCGCCGTTCATGAAGGTTGAGGCAAGCAAGTTCACGGAAGTCGGGTACGTGGGCCGCGATGTGGAATCCATGATCCGTGACCTTGTGGATATTGCGATCGATATGGTTCGCGACGAGCGTCTGGAAGAAGTTGCGGAGACGGCCGAAGCCGCTGCCGAGGAGCGCCTGCTGGAATTGCTGATGCCGCCGCCGGCAGAAGGCGCCGAGCCGAATGACAAGACCCGCGAGAAGCTGCGCGAGCGGCTACGCGACGGCAAGCTGGACGATCGGATGGTGGAGATCGAAATCAAGGACCGTCCTCCGCAATTTGAGATTGCAGCGTCATCGAACATCGATGACATGGGCATCAACATTAAGGACATGCTGGCCCCGCTTTTCGCGAACCGGACTCGCAAACGCAGCATGCGGGTGGCGGACGCGCTCGACAGTTTGAGCCAGGAAGAGGAATCGAAGCTGATCGATATGGACCAGGTCACGCGCGTCGCTCTCGACCGGGTGGAGTCCAGCGGGATCATCTTTTTGGACGAGATCGATAAGATCGCCGGGAGGGAAGGCGGGCATGGTC
>CAXSIG010000229.1:0-3269 GCA_964237255.1 uncultured Bryobacteraceae bacterium | reverse complement strand
GGAGGGTGTGCAGCGCGATATTCTGCCGATTGTGGAGGGCACGACTGTCAATACGCGGCATGGATTCGTCCGGACGGACCATATCCTGTTTATCGCCGCTGGCGCGTTCCATGTATCGAAGCCATCCGACATGATTCCGGAGCTTCAGGGGCGCTTCCCGATCCGCGTTGAGCTCAAGTCTTTGTCGGTCGAAGACTTCATCCGGATTCTGAAAGAACCGAAGAACGCGCTGTCGAAACAGTATGTCGCGTTGATGGAGACAGAAGGCATTCAGCTTACGCTCACGGACGACGCTCTGGAAGAAGTAGCTGGTTTCGCGGCTCGGGTCAATGAAAATACCGAGAACATCGGCGCGCGGCGGCTCCATACCATCATGGAAAAGCTGCTGGAAGAAATCTCCTTCGATGGGCCGGACTTGAAGAAGAAGAGCGTCAAAGTGGATGCCGCTTACGTTCGCAAGCAGTTGGCCGATATCGTCAAAGACCAAGACTTGAGCAGGTACATCCTATAGATGCGGCGGTTTTGGCTCGTTGGGGCCTTGATCTCTTTTGGATGTGGTTACCAGGGCGACCCGCAACCGCCCAGTTTGGGTATCCCGGCCGCGATTACGGATTTGGCGATTGTGCAGCGTGGGTCGAAGATCATCGTCGATTTCACTTTGCCGACGAAGACCACGGACAATCTGGCGATTGTTCGCGATCCCTACTTGGAACTGCATGTGGCGGATAAGAAGTATCGCGTAACAGGGCCGCACATGGAAGTGGACGCTGAGCCGTTTTACGGGCAGACGGTGAAGATCGCGATAAAGGTGGACACGGCCAAAGGGCGGGATGCTGGGTATTCGAATATTCTGGATGTCGGTATTCGACCGCCTGTGATTGTTCCGGAAGAGCTACGTGCGGCGGCGGTTGCTGCTGGCGTACAGCTTACGTGGCGTAGCGGGGACCGGCAGTTTGTGGTGTATCGGCAAGGGCCGGAGGACAAGGATTTTGTTCGTTTAGGAACTGCGGACGCGCGTACTTACACGGACGATACGACGGAGTGGAACAAGCTGTATCGATATCAGGTTCAGACGATTGTCCCTCCGGCGGAAAGCGACCGTTCGGCGACAGTGGAAATTACGTCGATCGACAAGTTCGCGCCGGCGGTTCCGGTGAATGTCAGCGGCGTTGTCGGCCCGGCAAGCGTGGAGCTTTCCTGGGACCGGTCCCAGGATGCGGATTTAGCGGGATATCGTGTGTATCGGGACGGGAAGCAGATAGGGGAAACGGGGCCTGGACCTAGTTTTAGCGACCGTAAGACGGAGCCGGGGCATACGTACCGGTATACGGTGACGTCTTTCGATAAGTTGAATAACGAAAGCGTGCCTAGCGCGCCGTTTGATGTGCGGACTTAATTTGTTAATCTTTCCGCAATTCGTGATTTAGGTCGGTTACGGCTTCGCCGCGACGGTCCGTGGTGAGATCCCGTTCGAGGCGCCGGAGTGCAACTCCCACCACGTCGCGATGGTGTAGCTTGGAATCGAAATCGCTTGTGGTAAGGCCGAGCCACAAGCTGTGGAGCCGATCGAGATCTTCCGGCCATAAACGCGGCGGATGGGGGCCGAGGTTTACGTAGTACGAAGCCCGACCGGGACTGATTACTTCGAGCGAGAACGGATGTCTCGGTTCCGGCAACTGCTCCCACGCCAAGCCGATGCGGCTGGCTAATTCCGCGGAATCCATGCGCAAGGAGACGCCGGTCACAAGACGTGAGGCTTTGAGCTTTTGGGCGGTTTGCACCATGGCATCGAAGGGATCGACACCCGGCACTACGACGAGATCGACGGTCTTGCCTTCCTTTTCGGCGCGCGTAACTACTTTCGTGAACAGGCCTTGTTCGTAATCGGTGAACAGTTGGTTTTCACCGAGTTTATATTCGCCGGCGCCTGTCGAGACGGGGCGCACGGTCATCACGACGATGTCGTGCCGGCGCATGTTGGTCTTACCTAAGACGCTATCCAGGTGCGTCATGCTGGAGTTGTCGCGAACCGCTACCAGGATGCAGCCGGGCCGCGCGTGCAGCGCTTGGGCCTCAATCTCCGGTCGCATGTCCAGGTTGAATTGCTCCATGTCGGAGTTTTTTTCCAGGCGCTTGCGGCGGTTCACGCGTTCAGAGACCGTGAAGATCACGAAGAGAACGATTGTGAAGATAACTCCGTAGATGGTCGCGATCTTCTTTGAGAAAAGAATTGCGACAGCGAGAGTGAACAGGATCAACGTCGTGAGGATCAGGCCGATGGGCCACTCTCTCCCACCGACGCGGATGTTGATCGGCGTCTTGTATTCCTGATCGTGCCGGATGAACCGGAGTACCAGCACACCAAGGGCTTTCAGCGCAAAGCTCCACACTACGCCGAAGGCATAGGCTTCGCCCAAGATGAATGTGTTACCGCGACTCAAGCCGATCGCTAGGATTTGAAGGATCGCGATGATGCTGACAATCCGGTACGTGGTTCCGAACCGGGGGTGCGGCTTGCGAAACCAATCCAGTAGAACTCCGTCCTCTGCCACGCGATTCATTACGCCATTGGCGCCAATCATTGCGGTGTTCACGGCTCCGGAAAGAATTAAAACTCCGACAAAGACTACGAAGACGTGGAAGAGAAGCCGGAGCATGGGTGGACCGGCCAGCCACGTCGCCAAGCCACCCAGAAGATTTTCCTGGAACGTTCCGCGAACATTGTCCGGAATGATCATCCCGGCGAAGAACGTGATCACGCCGGTACAGACCAGCGCGTAGACGCACACCATGGTCCCGGTAATTTTGAGGTTTTTCAGCTTCGGGTAGGCGACTTCGCGATAGACCTGTGCCAGTGTTTCGAAACCGCTCATGGAAAGGAGCGAATGTCCGAGCGCGATGATAATGGCCACGGCGGGCATGGAGAGGAGCACCGTGCCTTTAAACCATCCGACGGCGTCTTCACTGAAGTGGAGATTGGCGGGCAAGGGCAGCGCGGGCATCTGCGCCGGACCGCCTCGGATCAACAGTGTAAGCGGGCACCAGATCAGAAACGCCACGACCATTACCGTGGTGATCTGCATGATGCGGAGTGCTTTGCCGCTGGATTCGTGAATGCCCTTTATGTTCGTGAGCCAGAAATAAATAGTTACGATGATTCCGAACACCGCTGAAAAGTAGTCCGGCGGGATGCGGAACGGCGAACGCATCAGCTGGCTGATCTCATTGATGAGGCCGGCGAGATACTGGCCGGCTACGACTACGCTGAT
>CAXSIG010000228.1:1655-8086 GCA_964237255.1 uncultured Bryobacteraceae bacterium | reverse complement strand
AACGTTGACAATTGCCCGCCCATGTTCCCGAGAGGCGATTTCCGGGACTACGCCACCGTATTTGGCATGCGCCGCCAACTGTGATGCGACCACGGACGAGAGGATGGCGCCAGTGTCTTCAACCACTGCGGCGGCTGTTTCGTCACAGGAAGACTCGATGCCTAAAATCCTTGTCGCCATTGGCCATTGTGGCACTTGGTTGCCGAATTGCATCCCATCCAGGCTATGGGTAGTTTGCGTCTCGCCATAGTTGTATTCATTTCGCTCCGTGTTTCCGGCGCGGATTTCGAAGCCGGAAAAGCCGCTTTTGCCAAAGGCGATTACGCCACGGCGATGACGGAGTGGAAGCCGCTGGCGGAACAGGGCTTACCGTTCGCAGCTTATAACGTCGCTCTCTTGTACACCAAGGGACAGGGCGTTCAGAAAGATCCGGCGGAGGCGGCGAAGTGGTATCGGGTGGCCGCCGACAAAGGAATTCCTGAAGCGCAATATAATCTTGGCCTGTTGTACAGCACCGGCAGCGGCGTCCCCAAGGACGAAAAGCAAGCCGCCGACTGGTTCGAAAAGGCCGCCCAAAAAGGCGATTCCAACGCCGCGAACAACATCGGCGAACTGTATGAGTCGAGTGAAGGTTCTCTTCACAATCCAGCCGAGGCCGAGAAGTGGTATCGCAAGAGCGCCGAGGAAGGCAATGCCGACGCTCAATTTAACCTCGGTGTCATGTATGACCTCGGCAACGGCGTCAAGATTGATCCTAAGGAAGCTTACAAGTGGTACATGAAAGCGGCTTCGCAGTGGGAGGAGGGGGCGTTGTGCAACCTCGGAATCCTGTACTACAACGGCGAAGGTGTCACGCGCGACTTGATTCAGTCGCACGCCTACTATTTGCTTGCCAGGGAGGCCGGCGACCCGCGCGCTTCTAACCTGATGCAGTTGACTACGGAGAAGCTCACTACAAAGCAGATCGAGAAGGCCGCCGACTTAGCGGCCCAGTTTAAGACTCAACACGCCAAAGAGATCGCGCTGGCAAAGAATCCAATCATGAAGCCGCCGTCCAAGGATTCCGTGTCTGCTGATGCTTATGCCAACCTTGCGGCTCCGGCGGCATCCGGTCCGGGAGTTTGGACCGGCATCGACCGCGTGGTTGCAGTCGGGGACGTTCGCGGCCACTTACGCGCGTTTACAGCGACGCTTCAAGCGGCCGGGGTGATCGACGCCGATTCCAACTGGTCGGGTGGCAAAACACATCTCGTTCAGACCGGCAACGTAGTTGACAAAGGCACCGATTCCCGCCGGATCATGGACCTGCTTATCAAGCTGGAAGGCCAAGCACGGGCGGCCGGCGGGATGGTTCACTGCCTGATCGGCAATCACGAAGCCATGAACATGTATGGCGATCTCCGCTTCGTCAGCCCTGCGGAATATCAACATTACGCTACTCCTGAATCGGCTGCGCTTCGTGACAAATCGTATGAGCGGTACGTCAAGCAATATGCCGATTATGCCGCGAAGAACAACAAGCCGAATGAGTCCCAATCGAAAGAGGATTGGATGAAACTTCATCCGCTCGGATTTGTTGAGCAGCGCGCCGCATTCGAGCCTTCCGGACAATACGGTAAATGGATCCTCAGCCACGACGCTGTTATTCGGATCAACGACGTGCTTTATTCCAATTCCGGTATCGGTCCGAAATATAGCGGCCAACGAGTGGAACAAATTAATAAAACCGTTCACGATGAATTGGCCAGTCCTTCAACTATTGCTGGGGGCATTGTTGCCGATCCGCAGGGACCGCTTTGGTTCAAAGGTTTCGCACCCGGGAATGTTGCCGATCCATCGCTTGACGGCGCAATGAAGAGGTTCGGCGCTGCGTATCAGGTAATCGGTCATGTGGATGCCGGCGGCGCTGTGATGCCTGAATATGGCGGCAAGGTGATCCTGATCGATGTACAACTCGCGAAGGAGAAGAAAGGCGAAGCGCGTCAAGCGACTTTCCTGGAAGAAAAAGACCAATTATTCGCCGTCCATCGTGGCACCAAGTTGCCTTTACCGAAAGACAATAAGGGAATGCTGGCTTACTTAAAAGCCGCCGCGGCGCTCGACCCGGAACCTTCTCCGCTTCAACCACGTATACAATCTCTACAAACCCAGTGAAGACCATACTGTTTCTCCTTGCGGCGTCATGCTGCGCGCAGACCATTCCTCCGGGCACCATAGCCGGCTTCGACGCAAAGGCGATCGATCAAAGCGTAAAGCCTTGCGACGACTTTTATCAATATGCTTGCGGAACGTGGCTGAAGACTAATCCGATCCCCGCCGATCAATCGTCCTGGGGACGGTTCAGCGAGTTGGCTGAGCGCAATCAGCTTACTCTCAAAACGATCCTCGAAAAAGCTTCCTTAGTGGACGCATCGCGCAACGCAATCCAGCGGCAAATTGGCGACTTCTACGCCGCCTGCATGGATGAAGCAAGCATCGACAAAAAAGGCGTCGCTGCAATTCGGTCGGAACTCGACCGTATTGCGGGATTACAATCACCGGCTGCCGTTGCATCCGAACTTGGACGGCTTCACACGTTCGGAATCAACGCTTTGTTCAGTTTCAGCTCCGGCCAGGATTTCAAAGACTCCACGGAGGTAATCGCGCAGTTGGACCAAGGCGGTTTGGGTTTGCCGGAGCGCGATTACTACTTTAAAGACGATCAGAAGTCTAATGACCTTCGCCGCAAGTACGTTGATCACATACGTAAGATGTTCGTCCTTATCGGCAGGTCCGATGCAGATGCCGCCTCGGCCGCCTTCGCGGTCATGGCGTTTGAGACCGCGTTGGCCAAGGCTTCGCAGGATGTAGTGACTCGGCGCGATCCGATGAAAACCTATCATCGAATGCCGCTCGAACAAGCCGAAAAGTCAGCCCCGTCTTTCGATTGGTCTGCATACTTTGCCGCAACTGGCGCGCCGAAGTTCAGCGTCGTAAACGTAGTGTCGCCTGAGTTCTTTGCAGCTCTCGATATTGTCATGAAAAGCCCTGCATTGCGCGACTATCTGGCCTGGCATTACGCCCACGGAGAAGCTCCTCTTCTATCGAAAGCATTTCAGGACGAGAACTTCAGTTTCTATTCGAAAACACTAACCGGCGCTGCGGAAATGAAACCTCGCTGGAAGCGTTGTGTCTCTTATGCCGATGGCGATTTAGGAGAGGCCGTGGGCCGCGACTTTGTTGAACAAACATTTGGCGCGGACGGCAAAGACCGCACGTTGAAGATGGTTCATGCTTTGGAAAAATCTCTCGGCGACGACCTTGAGCAACTCGACTGGATGACTCCCACGACTAAGACCCGCGCTGTGGAAAAGCTCCATGCAATCACAAACAAGATCGGATATCCCGAACACTGGCGAGATTACTCGAGCGTGAAGATCACTCGCGACGACGCGGTAGGTAACGACGAGCGGGCCACTGTATTCGAGTACCAACGGCAACTGAACAAGATCGGGAAACCTGTCGATCGTTTGGAATGGGGCATGACGCCTCCCACGGTAAACGCGTACTACGACCCTCAGATGAACAATATCAATTTTCCAGCCGGTATTTTGCAGCCCCCTTTCTTCGACAAAACAATCGATGACGCTGTGAACTTCGGCGCGATCGGGGCCGTAATCGGACACGAGTTGACGCACGGTTTCGACGACGAAGGCCGCCAGTTCGATGCTAAGGGCAATCTGAATAACTGGTGGACGGGCAAGGACGCCGACGCTTTTGAGACCCGTGTCCAGTGCCTGGTCGATGAATATGGCAGCTTCGTGGTGGAAGGCGATCTGAAGTTGAATGGAAAGCTTACGCTCGGCGAGAACACTGCCGACAACGGTGGTCTCCGGATCGCTTACATGGCGCTCATGAACTCTCTCGCGGGGAAGATGCCTTCAAAAAAAGACGGCTTAACAGCCCAGCAACGCTTTTTTCTAGGGTGGGGACAGATCTGGTGCGACAACGAACGGCCCGAATATCAGCGCCTGATCGCACAAACCAATCCCCACTCCATCGACCGGTTTCGCGTGAACGGCAGTGTTTCCAATATGCCTCAATTCGCTCAAGCATTCGGTTGTAAGGCAGGCGATCCCATGGTTCGTGAGAAAGCCTGCCGCGTCTGGTGATGTGGGAGGTAGTAATAACAACCCCATCCGCACCCCGATGCTATCAACCGATTACTTCTTATCTTTGGGTCGCATAAGAAGCTAAGATCGCGAATCTGGCTCGAACTCCTTGATTCGATTGCGATTCGACATCGCGAAAGAATTCTCGAAAGTTCTGTGACCGGTTATGCAGCGATCATGCTGTGAGGGTCGATGACAAACTTCGTTGCGGCTCCTTTGTCGAAGTCCCGGTAGCCTTTCGGAGCTTCATCAAGCGAGATAGTCTGGACGTTCACCGCTTTTGCGATTTGCACTTTATCGTGCAAGATGGCTTGCATCAGTTGCCGGTTGTACCGCATGACCGGGCACTGTCCCGTAGCAAACGTATGGCTCTTGGCCCATCCCAGACCGATCCGGATGCCGAGAGTTCCCGTTTTCGCGTTGCTGTCTACGCCGCCCGGATCGTCCGTTACGTAAAGTCCCGGAATACCAAGCGCGCCGCCCGCTCGAGTCACCGTCATGAGCGAGTTGAGAACGGTCGCCGGCGCTTCCGTGCCGCTGTCTTTCCCATGTCCTCTCGCTTCGAAGCCCACGCAGTCGACGGAAGAATCGACTTCGGGTACGCCCACGATCTCGGCGATCTTGTCAGCCAAACTGCCTTCTTTCGAAAGGTCGATGGTCTCGCAACCGAAGCTTCGGGCCTGCGCCAAACGCTCGGCAATCATGTCGCCCACGATTACGACAGCAGCGCCTAACAAGTGGCATCCCGCCGCGCACGCGAGTCCGACCGGTCCCGCTCCGGCGACGTAGACGATAGAGCCTGGACCAACGCCCGCTGTTACAGCGCCGTGAAAGCCTGTCGGGAAGATGTCGGAGAGCAGGGTCAAGTCTTTGATTTTCGCCATTGCCTGATTGCGATCGGGAAATTTCAGCAGGTTGAAATCGGCGTAGGGAATCATCACGTATTCGGCTTGGCCGCCGACCCAGCCGCCCATATCCACATAGCCGTACGCAGCGCCGGGACGCGATGGGTTCACGTTTAGACAAATACCCGTTTTCCCTTCTTTGCAGTTGCGGCAGCGTCCGCAAGCAATGTTGAATGGGACGGAAACGATGTCGCCCGTCGTAATGAACTCGACATCACGTCCGGCTTCGATGACCTCGCCCGTGATTTCGTGGCCAAGGACCAATCCCGCGGGAGCGGTCGTCCGGCCGCGAACCATGTGCTGGTCGCTGCCGCAGATGTTGGTCGAGACAATCTTGAGGATGACGCCGTGTTCGCACTTTCGGTCGCCTAGAGCAAGCTTGGGAAAATCGATGGAATGGATCTCTACCTTGCCGGGACCCATGTATTCGACACCGCGATTCGATTCCATATCGGTACTCTCCTTGGAGTTTAGATTCGGGTGCCTTTCAGGGCACCGCGAACTGCCGTATTCATCATATTCTCCGCGAGCGGGGTGGTTACGGTGTTGAGCGTATCGATTTTGTCTTTGATCGAGCGATGGTCGTCGGAGTGGTAGGCGGCGTGGAGTTGTTTGGTCGCGTCGTCTATCGCGGCGCGATTGTCATCGGAAAGGTCGGTATAAGCGCTGTGCGCCTTTGCTTTGTCGATGGCGGCGAGGATGGTGTCGGCATCCACGCGGGCTTCGGCGACCTGGCGGGCATTCAGATCGGCTTCGGCATTGTCGAAGGATGACTGGATCATCGCTTCGACTTCTTCGTCGGTGAGGCCGTAGGTGGGCTTTACGTCGACTGATGTTTCCTTGCCTGTGCGCGCATCGCGCGCCGTGACGTTGAGGATTCCGTTTGCGTCGATCAGGAAGCGGACTTCAATGCGGGCCAGACCGGCGGGAACTGGGTCAATCCCTTTCAGGTCAAAGCGGGCCAGCGGGCGGCTGTCTTTGACTAATTCGCGCTCGCCTTGAAGTACGTGGATGAGAACGTTCGTCTGGCCGTCAACGGATGTGGTGAAGGATTCGGTCGCGCTGGCGGGGATAGTGGAGTTCCGCGTGATAATTTTTGAGACGACGCCGCCCATGGTTTCGATGCCCAGGGAGAGCGGTGTCACATCCAGAAGAAGTTGATTTTCGACGGTTCCTGAAAGAATGCCGGCTTGCACCGCCGCGCCCAGGGCCACGACTTCGTCAGGGTTTAACTCTGTGTGCGGCTTCGCTCGGAACAGGACTGCCACCGCACTGCGGACGAGCGGTATGCGCGTCGAGCCTCCGACCAGCACGACTTCGTCGATCTGCTCCGGCGTCAGGTTTGCATCCTGGAGGCAATTGCGACACGGTCCCA
>CAXSIG010000228.1:0-1645 GCA_964237255.1 uncultured Bryobacteraceae bacterium | reverse complement strand
GATGGTTGGGGTGATAAGACGGTCGAACAGTTCGCGGGTGATCTCGCGAGAATAGGCGCCGAACTGGATCGTGGTCGCGGGAGCGAAGGAGAGAGCTTCCTTTGCTCGGATCACTTCGTGGCGGAGCGTCTGGACTGCGGTCGCGTCACTCGAGATATCTTGACCCGTCTCGCTTTGGATATCTTCCATCGCAATGCGCAGGAGCAAGTTGTCGATATCGTCGCCGCCCAAGTGGGTATCGCCATTCGTCGCAAGGACTTCGAAGATGCCGTCGTGCAGCTTCAGGATCGAAATGTCAAACGTTCCACCGCCGAAATCGTAGACCGCTACGATTCCGTTTTTGCGCTTATCGAGACCATAGGCAAGCGCGGCGGCTGTTGGCTCATTGACCAGACGAAGAACTTCCAGGCCCGCGATGCGGCCGGCATCTTTTGTGGCTTGCCGTTGGGCGTCGTTGAAATAAGCGGGAACGGTGATTACCGCTTTCAAGATGTCCGTACCTAACTCGATTTCGGCTTGTGCTTTCAGTTCTCGAAGAACTAGCGCGCCGATCTCCGGGGGCGTGAACGTACGATCACCAAGTTGGAGGCGAATCACGTTTTCACTACCGGCTGCGATGCGGAAGGGGAAGAGCTTCAGTTCGTCCTGAACATCGGCCGCGTTTCTACCCATGAGACGCTTGGCGGAATACACGCTTCGCTCAGGATGCGCGATGAGAAGCGTCCGGTCGCCAACCGTTGTGCCGCCTTCCGGGTTCACAGTCACCACACTCGGAACCATGCCACCCAACACGCGCGGCAAGCCATTCTCCATGACTGCAACCAGGCTGTTGGTGGTGCCAAGGTCGATGCCTATTACGACATCGGACTGTCCGAAATCAATTTCCAGCATGCAAAGCCTTGCCTACGTCTCGTACGAGGTTTTGAATGTATTTGCGGCGATTCAGGATTGCGCGGACCTGCACGGGCGATTGGCCGGGCTGTTCCAATTCCGCTGTGGCTTCGGATAGCATTTTAGAGAACTTGCCGGAAAGCTGTTCCAACTCGGACCGCTCACCTTCTTCTATGGCCATATTCATTTCAAAGACCTCCTGAAGCAACTCGGGAGGGGGAGCGTTGGGCGCAGGATCGGGCCCGACGAAATACTCGGCCCGCTTGATCGGATCGCGCAAGGTTCGGTAGGCGTCGTTCAGGAGCGCTGTTTGATCGAGCGCCTGCTGTTGTTCCGCAGCCGGCTTACGCGCGAAGAGATCGGGGTGCCATTGGCGACTAAGACGAAAATATCGCTGTTCCAGGTCTTTCGGATCCAGGTGAAGCGCGGGTTCGAGATCGAACAGTTGGAAGTAGCGGTTATCCGGCAAACGACGAACCGCAGCCGCAATTCTTTGTGGCGTTCGGATTGTTAAATTCGAAGCCGGATTGCATCAAACTTTCTTTGTAATCGAGAGTAAGACCGGCAAGGTAGAGATAGCTTTTCGGGTCCACCACAACCTTGACGTCACCATCGTATTCAAACAGCTTATCTGTGGGACGGGCTTTCGTTTCGAACTTGAACTGATAACTCAGACCGGAACACCCGCCGCCTAGAATACCGAGCCGCAAAAAACCCGTAACCCCCTGTCCCTCAAACGTCTGGCGGATCTTGG
>CAXSIG010000227.1:0-8111 GCA_964237255.1 uncultured Bryobacteraceae bacterium | reverse complement strand
CCACGATGGGGAGGTCCGGGGCGCGGTTTTTGCCGATTTCGGCGGGATCGATATCGACGTGAATGACTTTGGCGTGCGGGGCGAAGGCGGCGAGCTTGCCGGTGACGCGGTCATCGAAGCGGACGCCGAGGGCGATGAGGAGGTCGCTTTCGGTGATGGCCATGTTGGCGGTGTAGCTGCCGTGCATGCCCGGCATGGAGATGTAGCGCGGATGTTCGGGATGCACTGCGCCGAGACCCATGAGGGTGCAGACGGCGGGGATGTTCGCGAGATCGACCAGTTCACGGAGTTCGGCGCTGGCATCCGCAGCGATGATGCCGCCGCCTGCATAGATGAGCGGTCGTTCGGCTTCCCAGATCATCTGCGCGGCGCGGCGGATCTGGCCGGCGTGACCTTCGGTGGGGACCTTATAACCGGGGAGGTGGATGGTGTCGACGGGCTTGTATTCGCCCTTGGCCTGGAAGATGTCCTTCGGGATGTCGATGAGGACGGGACCGGGGCGGCCGGTGGAGGCAATATAGAAGGCCTCATGAACGATGCGCGGGAGGTCTTCGAGGCGCTGCACCATATAGTTGTGCTTGGTGCAGGGGCGGGTGATGCCGAAGGTGTCGGCCTCCTGGAAGGCGTCACTGCCGATGAGGTGCGAGGACACCTGGCCGGTGATGGCGACGATGGGGATGGAATCCATCATGGAATCGACCAGACCGGTGATGAGATTGGTGGCGCCGGGGCCGGAGGTGGCGCAGCAAACGCCGACTTTGCCGGTAGCGCGCGCGTAGCCTTCGGCGGCGAAGACGGCGTTCTCTTCGTGGCGGACGAGGATGTGCTTTACGGAGTGATCGTAAAGGGCGTCATAAAGAGGGAGCGTGACGCCGCCGGGATAGCCGAAGAAGCAATCGACCTCTTCCTTGGCGAGGCATTCGAGAAGGATCTGCGCACCGTTCATGAGTTTCGACATAAGTTGAGTTTTCCCCGTTAAATGAAAATGGCCACCGGCTTGGGTTTGGGACCCCGCCGATGGCCGAACCGTATCGCCGATTCGCCTCAGGCAGGGCCGCTAACGACGACGGCCCCGGTAACTACGTTGGTAATAACCGGAATGAGGTGAAGGAGCATGGCGAAACCTTAGGATAGCTTATCGTTTCGCTAATACTGAATTATTTTTCGATAAGTAATGTTTATGGGTCGGTGCTTGGTTGCGGTTTGGCTTCGGTGGCTGGTGGGGTGGTGCTGGGTGGCGCGTTTTCCGGGATTGGGGTTTGTTTGTAACTACTTGCTGGGATTGTTCCGAAGTTTCTCAGTTCCGGGGTTCTGCGGAGTTGGGCAATTTTGGCGACGGCGAGATCAAACTGGCGTTGGAACCTGTTTTCGGCGAGGTTCAGGACGCTGCCTCGGGATTGGCCGTGGATGTCAAAGAATGTGGCGAGGTGGATAAGGACGGGGTGCTGGTCTGGATCGGGGTCGGAATCCGGGAGGAGGGCGATATGTTCGAAGTTCACGACGCGGAGTAGCCGCCATTGGGCTACGATCATGCGCTGGAGATAGATGGATTCGAAAACGTCGCGGGGCTTGACGCGGGCGGTAAGTTGGTCGGCGAGGCGTGTGAATGCGGCTTCGGATTCGCCGGGGAGGAGGACATTTTTCGAATACAGGCCGTGTTTGTGGGCGTTTTGCGAGACGTTCCGTTTGCCTTCGGGGGTGACCGGGCCTTGGGAGAGAGCGCCGTTGCGTCGGAAGCGGCGATTTGTGCGGGGGTGCGGCGGAAGCGCATATGTTTTCGGTTTTATTGTCGGGGACGGTGGGGGTGGGTTAGAGGCGCGTTCGGGCTAAGTTGTTGATGGCACAGCCCAAAGACCCTGGGGATTTTGGTCACCGGTTTGTGCAAAACATTTCTGGGTCTTTGTGGTTACACTATGTACGTGCCAGGAGGGAAGCGCGAGCGACGAGAGGGGGAAGACTTGCGTCGGCTTCCTACTTATACGCTGCCAGAAGCGGCTCGTTTCCTGGGAGCTTCTCCTCGGACATTGCAGTCCTGGTTTGCGGATGTGGGCGGTTTTTTACGTCCTTCGGAGCGGAGAGAGGGAGTTACTCTACTTTCGTTCCGCGATGTGGCTGAAGCCTATGTGTTAACGGTGCTTACGCGGTTCTATCAATTCCGACTCAGCGAGATTCGCAAAATGATGGCAATTGCGAAAGAAGAAACCGGTTTTGAGCGGCCTTTGATTGAAGCAAACCTCAAGGTGCTATTTCACAGCTTGATCCTCGAGAAGCCAGTGGCCAGCAGGCAGCCGCGACAAGCGATTGATCTGCCTAAGAATCGCAACCTGGTCTTTACTCATTTTGTGGATCAGTTGGGAACGCGCATTGTCCGGGATGAGGACAATGGGCCGCTTCGGATCTATCCATGGCGGTTGGCTGATACAGGCGATGAAAGCCAGCCGGTTTCTCTCGATCCTGAGATCATTTCCGGCCGCCTGTGTGTAACCGGCACCAGAGTGCCAGTACAAATTCTGCTTGGAAAGAAGCGGGCCGGAAAATCCGAGGAAGAGATATCACGAGCCTATCGGATTCCGGCCAAGCAGGTGCGACAAGCGCTCCAACATATTGAGCGACCTCTACGTAAGAAAGCGGCGTGAGCCATGCGTCCTGTTCCTGGACGACTGCTTTGACGCGGAGGATGCTCCACGTCGGCTGCGGGAGTTAGGTTACTCGCGGGTAGAGGTATTTGTCGACCATTTCAAGAGGACAAGCGATGGCGGCAAAGAGCAGTCGGTTAAGGATCCAAGCGTTCTACGTTTATGCGATGAGCACGGATGGCTGCTAGTCACGACAGACAGCGATATCCGCTTCACCCATGTTGAGGAGATGAAGAGATGCTCCAACTTGGCGGTGCTTGCAACATCGCATAATCGCGTAATGGACTTGGATGTCTGGGTTGAGGCTTTGGGCCAAGCCCGCGCGCGAGTGGAGCGGGAGTTCAAGAACTTTCGACGGCCTTGGTTTGGACAGTTCAATCGGCAAGGAAAAATTACGACGATCTATACGGTTACTGAAGAGCATTCGTCCCGTCGAAATCGGCCTGGGGAAGTGGATGGCGATTTATCTTGACGGCACTGTAGCCGCGAACCGAGGCCCGAAACTGACAAAGTAGGCAAAAGAGAGATGGCTGACGTTGATTGGTCGAATTGTCCATTGGTCGAGATTATTCCGGACAAAGTAAGTGGCGCACCGCTCCTGAAAAACACCCGACTGCCGGTTGACGCGATTACCGGCAACTATGACGCCTTCGCACGGAAGGACTATCCTCTGATGACGCGATTGCCGAAACCCTCGACTGCTACCCGGAAGCAGGAGCGGACACGATCCGGGCAATCCATCGCTATCGCGGGGAGCACCAGCTATTAGCGCAGCGGCTTTGAAGATTTTGTTCGATGAAGACGTTCCTCGAAAGCTGATCCGCTTCTTGCCGCAGCATCAAATTGAGACGGTTGTCAGCATGAGATGGGGTGGCATTGAGAACGGCACCTTGCTTTCGCTGATTGAAGGCGAAGGATTCCAGGTTTTCTTATCGGCGACAAGAATATGGAAGCGCAACAGCGGCTTGAGGGCCGGCCGTTTGCCGTGCTGGTGATGTCGGCGATTAACTGGCCGGTGGTTCGGTCCCATATTGAGGTAGCGGGTCGGTTTGAGTGCCGGTCCACTAAGCGCATCTGGGTGGTCCGACTATCGGATGATTTCGGATAGCGGGTCCCTTTGGCGTTGGCTCAAGGGTCGGTTTACGATAACGCCGTTTTCCATGCCGCTGGATAAACACTACGCGACTTTCGGCGAATTGACATGCATTTACAACCCTCAACGCATCGCGGTTTTGGTTGAGCGCGAATAGTTCCGGCTAGCGACCACACAGCGACAATTCAGAACGTTACGAATGCGCGCACTGATCGAACGACCGATGTTAACCTCGATGCTATGCGGAGCTGGATGCTGATCGTCTTGTCATTTACCACGGCGTCTAGTGCGCAAGATCCGCCTGCCCTGGCCGAGGCCAAGGCTTTGGATAAGCAGATTCAAAAGCTGCCGGAACTCTCAGATGTGACACGCGATGCGGCATTCAGAAAAATGTTGCAACTCATTCGTGAAGAGCCACTGCCATACCGGCTTGCGCTCACCTCCAATTTGGCCGTTTCTGCCGGGGAGGTCGCCATTGAGACAGCGACTCTGCAGAAAATCGCCGATCTGCTAGTCGAGGAACTAAGGACCGATCCACAGGGCAACGGCACTTTGGCGCTCACAAGTCTTGCAGACCTTGCCTTCTACCGCCATATTCGCGTTTCTTTTGACGCTCCGTCTTATCGTTCCGAGTTAGCCAAATTGGAGAATACAGCGAGGAGCCGTGCCAACGCGGACTTCACACTTACTGACATCCACGGAAGATCCTGGCACCTGAAGGATCTCACCGGCAAAGTCGTGCTTGTCAATTTTTGGGCGACATGGTGCCCTCCTTGTCGGCGCGAAATGTCGGGTTTTCAGAAAATGTACAATCTCTTCGCCGATCAAGGGCTGCTTATTCTAGCGGTCACGGCGGAGGACGCTGCCACAGTGAAGCGGTACTTTGTTGATCATCCAATTACGTTTTGTGTGTTGCTCGATCCGAGCGATGTCACGAAGAACCAGTTCTTGATTGATGGTGTCCCGCACAGCATACTCTACAATCGCGAAGGAAAGATCGTCGCGCAGTTCCCTGGGCCACTCACGCAACAACAACTGCTCAAAACGCTTGGTGAAACTGGACTAAAGTAAGCGAGTGAGATCTGAGTTCGACACAACGCTGCTATCAATTGGGCAGCAGAATCGTTAAGCGTTTAGTAAGCAGTAGCGGTCGTATTAAAGCGGTACTTGGAAACTTGAACGTGGACCAGGTGCGCTCAAACCCGCGAAAACGGCGTTGTGTTTACTCACACTCCCGCAAAGTCGCGTTACCGTAAAGTGCAAACATTTTCCGGCGTTCGACGTGAACCCCGTCTTTGGGTCGTCAGCTAAACACTACCCGACTTTCGGCGTTTGACGTTTACCGACAGCTTTTCTCGCTTACCGCCCGCCAAGGACTTTGCCCGGCAACATTCAATTTAGATCTGTACGTTCCACTGCTTCTGAACGCGCGGTTAGTTGACTTTGAGGCAGAGGTAAGCTACACATAGTAATTCTATGCCTGGAACCGCTATGCCTAAAGGGGCATTGGCCATGCTCATTCTTCGTATCCTCCAAAGCGAACCTCTTCACGGTTAGCCTATAGCCCAGCGAATAAAACAATTATCCGGAGAGGTCTTGGCCGCTGAAGAAGGTTCTTTATACCCGGCCCTCCAGCGGATCTTAGTGGAAGGTTGGGTCGTAGCGAATTGGGGAACGTCTGAAACCGGAAGACGAGTCCGCTTCTATCGCATCACACGCGATGGCGTCGCGCAGTTGAAGCGTGAACTTCACGAGTACGAGGAGGCCACGGCAGCGATCCAGAACATTCTTCGGTTGGCTTGAATGACAAATCTGTCAGCGTTAATCCGGAGATTCTTTAGAAAGATCTACTTCCTTTGGGACCGGAACCGCATGGAGCGCGAATTAGCCGAAGAGATGGAGGGGCATGTTGAGATGATGCCGTTTGACCGCCGTGTGCATTTCGGCAATCCGACCCTGCTGCGAGAACAATCTCGGGAGGAATGGTCTTGGATCTGGCTACAGCAGCTCTGGCAAGATTTGTCGTACGGCTTGCGGGTCCTCCGTAATGCGCCGGCATTCACACTCGGTGCGACGGCTGTACTGGCAATCGGCGTTGGTGTCAATTTAGCGGAATTTCAGATTTTCGACAGGCTGATTTTTCATCGCTGGAACATTCGCGATGCCGATTCGCTGATCGAGCTTTCTCGTGTTTCAAAGCAGGGGCAGACGCTCGGGTTCGCACCAGCTGTTATCGAGTTCTACCGGGAATACGGCAATTCTTTTGAGTGGCTGGTTTCCGAAGACACCAGTATAGAAGTAACTCTGGATGCTGACGTGGATCTTCGTTCAAGCTTAGTGTCCGCTGACTACTTCACCAGCCTCGGGGCAATTCCTTCCTGGGATCGTCTTTTCGATTTGCGCGATTCGCGGCCAGGATCTCCGGCAGTCGCAGTGTTGGGCTATAAATACTGGCAGAATCATCTTGCCGGCGATGCACGCGCCGTTGGACGAGTTGTTCACATTAATGGCCAGCCGGTCCAGATAGTGGGGGTGCTGCCATATAGCGTCGACGGTATTTCGTTGCGGCAAACGGCCGTTTGGCTCCCCCTCAGCGCGCGACCGCTTATAAGTCCAGGAAGTCTTCCCCCTGCGCAGGACTTTTCTCATCCAAATCAGGAATCTTACGGAAAGTTGAAACCAGGAATTTCCCGCGCTGCGGCCGAAGCTGAACTCACTTCGCTTACGCGCGTACTATTTCGCCATCAACCCGCCGGTCAATCGCAGAGTGTCGGCAGTGACGACCGGATTCGCACACGACTTGTACAAGAATCGATGGCGACTACTGCGGCTCGTGCTCCTGGTATCGCCGTATTGGTGGTTATGATTTTGTTGGTTCTGGTTTCCGCCTGCGCAAATTTGGGAAATATACTCCTGGCGCGGGGGTTGGCCCGTCAACGCGAAATCGGCATTCGCATGGCAATAGGGGCGAGCCGCCTCCGTTTGGTCAGGCAACTGATGACCGAAAACGTCCTTCTTGGTATTCTCGGTTCGTTTGCGGGTGTTCTCATGCGTGCCCTTGACGCCCCGCCTAGTTTCCAACTATCAACAAGCTGGCCGATTTTCCTCGCGGGATTATTATTAACGCTTTTTTCCACGCTAGTGTTTGGCCTTCCCTCAGCTCTGCAAACTGTGGGATCGAAGCACCAGAAGTCGCGTCTACGCCAAGTACTTGTCGGTGTGCAGGTGGCGGTAAGTTGTTTCTTGTTAATCGCCGCCGCAGTTCTGGCGCACAGCGGCATCATCAATAGTTCACTCGACATTGCGTTCGATTACAAGAATATGGCGGTAATTGACCCTCAGCTCTACTTGCATAATTTGCCAGCTGCGGTCGCGCTTCAGAAATTGGACGAACTTACAACGACAATGAGTGCGCTTCCCGGTGTTGACGGCGTTACCCTTGCGGTGGGCCCTCCTCTGGGTGCCCGGCGAATGATCGAACGGCTCCCCGGCCTGCCCCACATCTATTGGAATTCGGTGGCGGCTTCGTACTTCAGCGTAATGAAGTTGGCTATCATTCGCGGACGCGCATTCTCACCGGGAGAGAAGACGGCAGTAATGATCAGTGAATCGGCGAGCCGCGCGATATGGCCCAACCAAGACCCGATAGGAAAAACCCTCAATCTGAAAAGCGTTGACCGAGTGGTGTCTGGAGTCGTGAAAGATAGCGGAGCTAACCTTCTCGCCGATCCCGAATCGGTTGAGGTTTATCTACCGATTCAAGGAGTCGACATTGAGCGAAGTGTCCTGATACTTCACTTTAGGGGAGATGCTGGTGTGTTAAGACATCTGATTCCGACTGCCGCAGGTCCGTCGCATGAAGCGTTGTCGGTGTCGCTGATGCGCTCGTCCCGTGAGAACTATCTACGAGGGATGAAGATGTTAGTCACTCTGCTTGGCGTTATTGGAGCAATTGCCACAGTCCTGGCTGCGGCGGGTATGTTTGCGTTAGTGGCATACGCGGTGGCTCAGAGGAAACGGGAACTTGGCATCCGTATCGCGATTGGTGCCAGAAGTCGCCACATTCTTTGGATACTACTCACACAAAACGCGAGGCCGACTGCACTAGGCCCGCTTGCAGGAGCCCTTTTGGCGTTAATTCTCTCCCGATTGGTGCGCAGCTTTATTTACCTTCAGCATGGCGAGTCTGTGGATGTTGCAGGCTTCATCGGCGGCTTGGCATGCTTCACGCTAGTCGCTGCTTTGGCCACCTTGACTCCAGCGATTCGGGCCTTAAGCATTAACCCTTCCGAGACATTGCGGGATGAGTAACCGCATGAGCACGACTCGCATTGATGGGGCGGGCACGGATGTTCCACGAGGTAAAGCCTTTGAACGTCGGC
>CAXSIG010000226.1:7245-8115 GCA_964237255.1 uncultured Bryobacteraceae bacterium | reverse complement strand
GCTTTACTTCGCTGATTCTGTTCTTTATGATGAAGACGTTTTGATGACACAGGCAGCCCAGGAAAGCGGTTTGCGTTACTCAGGAACGTTTGAAGAGGAGGAGTAGTTTTGGCAAATCAACGCATGACGCAGACGCAACTGGTGAGGATGCTCGCCGAGGCTTGCGAAGTACCGAATAAGACCGCACGAACCATGTTGGACCATTTGGGCAGCATGGCGGTAGCGGAGGTCAAGAAGAACGGCGTGTTCGTACTTCCTGGCATTGGACGCCTGGTTCGGGTGGACCGGAAAGCCAGGATGGGACGAAACCCTTCGACTGGTGAATCGATCAAGATTCCCGCGAAGAAGGTGGTGAAGTTCCGCGTGGCGAAAGCGGCAAAAGACGCGATCGTTCCGCCGAAGCCCGCTAAGAAGTAGAGTTAGACGAAGTATTCTTTATACGACGAAAAGCCCCGCCGACGCGACCATCGCCCGGCGGGGCTTTTGCTTGTAGCTGAACTTGTTCGAGGGCCTGAGAAGGGCTTATCCCAAAGTGCGGGGAACCCGGGAAGCCTTACGCCTGCTTCTTTTCTTCGGCTTTATCTTCTTCTTTCATCGATGTCTTGAAGTTTCGAATTCCTTCGCCTAAACCCTTTGCCAGTTCCGGAATCTTCTTGCCACCGAACAATAAGACGGCGACAACGAGAATCAACAGGATTTCCTGGGTGCCAAGGCCACCAATCAAAAATGCAGCGGGTGATGCCATAGAGCCTCCTCTACAACTGAATTGTAGGAGTTGGGAGGCTCTCCCGTCAAGCGTGGGGGAGATACGGTAGTCAGCTACGAAAATCCAAATCTCTCAATTGTGCGGCGTTCGCTCGAGAAACTTGC
>CAXSIG010000226.1:5262-7235 GCA_964237255.1 uncultured Bryobacteraceae bacterium | reverse complement strand
CGGAGTGTGCTTACCATCCAGCTCCGCGTTCATATCTCTCATTTCCGCGGTCGTGATGTGGAGTTTCTTTAGCGCGTCGTGCAAGCCGGGCGCTTTGCTGTATGCGGCGTTTCGCACCACCCACACGGCTTGGTAGGGTGGGAAGTAATGCTGGTCGTCTTCCAATACGGTAAACGGATTTCTCGCCAGCGCACCATCGGTGCTGTTACCGGCTACCATGTCTACTTGTCCCTGCTGTAACGCTTGGTAAAGGAGCCCCAGGTCCATAGTCTTGACACTGCCCTTGATGTTTAATCGGTACGTTCCAATCAGCCCAGGCAATCCGTCGGGGCGCGTAACGAATTCGTAACCCACGCCGAGCTTCCATCCTTTTTCAAACGTCGCCGCTTCCGTCAGAGTCTTGACGTGCCGCTCATCGGCGTCTTCGCGGCGGACCACCATGGCGAACGTGTTCTCAAAGCCGATCGGGTCTAGCCACTCTAATCCCCACTGGCGATATCCGTCGCGAACTTTGCGGAGTACAACTGTAGGGTCCTTCTCGGGCTGTTCTTTCAAGATGGCGGTGAGCGCCGTTCCTGTGTATTCGGGATAGAGATCGATCTCTCCCGCCTGTAACGCTTTATGCGCCAGCAGAGTTCCACCCAGGTCTAACTTTCGCCGAACATGTATTGGAAGCGTCTTCTCCAAATACTGGGCGGCGATCTCACCGAGGATCAACTGCTCGGAAAAATTCTTCGAGCCCACAACAATTTCCGGCTTTTGAGAACAGCCGGCCAACACGAAGCCGACTAGGGCGGCGAGAGCTTTCTTTCTACCCACGAGAATCCTTCGTCGGCCGCAAGGGCCATCAATGCCGCGGGAACGGCGCCCGCCAGAATTTGCGAGTTATCTACCGACGCGATGCCGCGAAAAATAAACACGCCCAGCCCGCCCGCGCCAATTGCAGCGGCGATAGCAGCAGTTCCTATAGTAGTCACTGTCGCGACGCGCAGGCCCGCGAAGATCGACGGCGCAGCCAACGGCAACTCGACTTCACGCAAAATTTGTCCCGGCGTCATTCCCATGGCAACAGCGGATTCCCGGATTGCCGCGTCGATTCCGGTAATCCCCACCAGCGTGTTGCGTAGGATCGGCAAGAGCGCATAGAGTACCAGGGCAAGCACTGCTGTACGTTTACCGATACCGCCGATGAATGGAATCGGGATGAGAAATCCGAATAACGCCAGGCTTGGTATGGTTTGCAAAACGTTGACGATGGCGACAATGGGTCGGCGCAGATAGTCTCGCCGAGTAAGCGCGATGGCCCCTGGAATCGCGATAGCAGCCGCAATAGCAACCGAAACGACCACCAGAATGAGATGCTCGCCCGTTAATTCAAGCGCTTCACGGAGCAGGTCAGCCCACATGCCCTAAAACCTCCAGAAACGCTGCCGCTTCCGCGTGGGTGGAAGCGGTGAAACGGTCCGGCGTCTCGATCACTTCCAACTTGCCCTTTAGCAGGAGTGCGATCCGCGACCCCAGCTGCAGAGCTTCCCGAACATCGTGAGTAACGAAAAGGGCGGTCTTGTTCAATTGACGGAACTCTTTTTGTAAGCCCAACCGAGTTACAGGGTCCAGGGCGCCGAACGGCTCATCCAGCAGGAGAAGCGTCGGTTCGGCGGACAGTGCGCGCGCCACGCCAGCCCTCTGCCGTTGACCTCCGGACAACTGCCGCGGATAGCGGCCTCCGTACTCGGTCAGCCCGACCTTCGCCAGCATCTCGTCGGTTCGTGCTTTGATGCGGTCAGGGGGCCAGCCTGCTAGGCGAGGAGGCAGGCCGACGTTATTCCGAACGGTGAAGTGCGGAAACAGACCGGCTTCCTGAATCACATAGCCGATTCGCCGTTTGAGCGCGACCGCATCCCAGGCCGTAGTCGCTTTTCCTTCCACCAGGACTTCGCCGGAGGTTGGGAACAACAGGCCGTTCACCATTT
>CAXSIG010000226.1:0-5252 GCA_964237255.1 uncultured Bryobacteraceae bacterium | reverse complement strand
GCAGTCGTTTTTCCGCTTCCGCTGCGGCCCAGCAAGACCACGGTTTCACCCGTCTCAACCGCTAGATTGAAATCGCTGAGAACCGGTCCCTCTACTCCGGGCGGCGTGTAAGAAACGGAACGGAATTCGACAACCGCGCTCACCTTAACAGGCCGTCAGTAGCGATTCCGCGAACGGCCACTCGGCATCGGTCCACTGGAGTTTTAAAACGAAGCCAGTTTCACGGGCAAGTTCGCCAATCTCATTCCGCCGAAATTTACGCGACCCTTCCGTCCAGATTGTCTCGCCTTTTTCGAATCCAAAGCTACGTCCGATTGCACGCACCGGAACGGTTTGCCGCTCGAGAGAAACCAGATGCATCTCAATCCGGGACTCACTCCGGTTGAACCGCGCTTCGTGCCGGAACCGGCGCAAATTGAATCCGGCATCCAGTTCGCGATTGATCCGGCCCAGCAGATTCATGTTGAACGCCGCCGTGACACCGACGGGATCGTCATAAGCTTCAACCATTTGGGCAAGCGGCTTCACCAGATCCGTTCCGAGAAGCAGCGCGTCACCGGGCCGAAGCAATTCGCGTACATCGCGCAAAAACGAAGCCGCCGCGATGGAATCGAAATTTCCAATTGTCGAGCCAAGAAACAACAGGAGGAGCGAAAATTCCGGATCGCGCTCATTCGCGACACGACTCAAGCCATCCAGATAAGTCGCGACTTGTGGAATTACGGATACGCCGCGAACCCCATCGAGAGAATGCGCACATTGCTCGATTGCGGCGGACGATATGTCGATGGGGTGATATGCGAGCGGCCCGCTACCGTGGCGAACCGCCGCTTCTAATACAGATCGCGTTTTGATGCCGGATCCACTTCCCAGTTCCGCGATCACGAGCTTGCGCGGCATGGCGGAAATAATTTCATCCGAATAGCGACTTAAGATGCGCGCATCAGCCCGAGTCAGGCCATATTCTGGAAGTGCTGTGATCGCTTCGAACAGCTTGCTTCCGAGATCATCGTACAGGTACTTCGATGGCAACCACTTTTGAGAAGGGTCGCTCAGACCGATGGCTACGTCCCGCGCAAACAGAGTCTCCAGTGACGGAGCGATAGATAAAGCCGGCGAGGACATTAGTTTTCCACCAGATGAAATGTTGCGTACACGTACGGATACTCCGGCCGAAACCAGTTGCGCAGGGAGCGCCGCACCAGATCGGTTGCCGTACGCGGGCTTGCACCTTTCAAAACGTAGTGCGAGTTGTCAAAGAAATTAGCGGAGTAGCCGGGGTACGTGGGTTTTGGCTGAAATCCGGGAAACGGCGCGAAAATGCTGGACGTCCACTCCCATCCATTGCCGATCAATTGTTCCACTCCCGATGCGCTCCCTTGGGATGGCGCTGAGTTGACCGGCACAGGATCCCATCTGCGGTACCCTAAATTTCCATCTTCCAGATTGAGCTTACCTTTCGTGTCGTAAGCCGCGCGGTCAAATTGCGCTTCGGTGGGCAGCGAGCAATCGCGATACTTCGCGTAGCTTGCCGCCTGATTCCACGTCACATAAACTGGCCACGTAAGCGGAAGAGGAAAGTCGTGAAACACACCCCGGTATTGCCAGACGCCATCGTCCTGAAACCAGTAATGGGGTGCGGCCGCACCCGTTTTCCGCATATATTCCAGCCATTCGCCATTGCTGATCTTATGTTTCGTCATCTGGAACGACGGTACCGAGACGCGGAATCGGTCGAACTCGTTGTCCCAGCCGAAACCGGTGTCCTTATCCCTGCCCAGCGTGGCTTCTCCCGCCGGGATTCGGACCATCTCTGCCGATAGTGGCTTTTCCGGAGGCAAAACTTCCTCGGGCCCGCGCTTTTTCCCACGGTCCATATTGTGAAGAATGTATGTAAATGTTTCGGCATGCATGTGACGATGTTCGATCATCATGTTCACGATGTCGTCAGGCGCTTGATCCAGGCCTTGATCGATCCGTTCACGCACACCCCGGTTGTACTCGTCAACGTAGGGCAACTTCGGCCAATCCGATACGGAATCGTGCGGCAATTGCCCCGGTTCCGGATCGATTCCGAAAGCGAACAGATTGTCAAACTCCGGTGTCGGCGAACTGGTCACCGCCTCAATCTGCTTCATTTGGTTCCAATCGAAGGCTTCCAAATGGCCGCGATAGAAAATCATCCGATGTCGCTCCGCTATCGGACGATCATAGAGAGCGGCGGGATCTAGATGGGAGAAGAGTTTATCGCTCTCCGCGCGTGCTTGCAAGAGGCGTGAGTACCGGTCAGACGAAGACATCCTCAGGCTGCCTCAGGAGCAATTTGTTGCCCGATTCGATTCCTTCGATCGCCGTAATGCCGTCGCCAGAACCAATAACTCACCACCATGACGAAAGCCTCTACGGCCACGCTGGTGATTGCTACGGCATAATGCGGGCGGATAGAGAGTAAGAGCGGTATCAGAATGACGAAGTTCACCGCTGTGGTTGCGATGATCATGTTGCCCCACTGCCGCTTATATCCGAATCCCATCATGAAGAATGTTGCAAAACAAGTCCCCAAGGCTGTGATGACCGGAGTAGGCGCCATGATGCGTAAAAGAGGAATGCTTTCGTTGTATTGCGAGCCGAAATAGGCATGAATCCCGACCGGCATCACAACCCAGATACCCACCGACAGCAACAGAAACGGTGCAAAAACGCGCGGGATCGATTTGCGAATGAAGGTCACGGCTTCGGTTCTGGAATCGGCGGCAAGTCTTATTACGTGCGGATAAATGGAATTCGACATAGGAAAAACCAGTGCCTTGGCCGTTTCCACCCAGCGCGACGCGAAGGCGTAAATACCAACTTCCGCCTCCGTTCCAACAAATCCGAGAATGAACAAATTACTGCGCGTATAAAGATTGATGGAAGCTGTGGAAAGAAAGATGTGCCATCCCTCCACCAATACCCGCCAGATCTCCTCCCAGGAAACGGAAGTGAAACGGACTCCCGTAAGTTTCGGGACGTACAGCAGCCCGATGATGCCGGCTATGGCTGTGCTACCCGACATAATGGCCGCCGCCCAGAGATAGTCCTCCCTCCGACGAACCAGTATGAAAACAACCATCAGGCCGAGCAACCGCGCTCCAATTTCCCGGACCGTGATGTATCCCATCCGCTCCATACCTTGAAACAACCACTGGGGAAACGCGGCCAGGCCTATAACCGCGAGGAAGCCGATATACATGAGCGCCCATTCCGCCCGAAACTTCGGCACGGAGAAAACGATGATCGACATCACCGCCAAGCTCAACAGCATCAGAAGAAAGCGGGCTGCCGTGGCGGCGCTATAGATGGAATTAAGCTTCGCGGGATCGTCGCGGTGAATGGAGATGTCGCGTACCACGCTGAAGTTGAACCCATACTCCGTAACCGTTTGAAAGTATGCGATAAAGGCTTGGGACCACGTGATCAATCCGAATTTCTCTTTGCCCAGGATTCCCGCCACGTAGGGAAACGTGATTAAAGGAAGGACGTAACCCGCCACTTGAATGCCGTAAAGCGAGATGGCGTTCCGGACGAACGCATGCTTTGTCAATCTGGCGAGCATCAGCCGGCGATAACGGAAAGAGCCTTGACGATGATGGGATCGCGCTGCAATTCCACTTCATCGCCCTTTTCAACGCCTAAGGATTGATTGAATATTTCAGTCTTTAATCTGCTCTGGACGAAGTCTCGTTCACGCGACCATTCGCCGACACTGGGTTGAATCTGGCGTTCGCTTAACCAGGTCTGGAAAGTGTCCAGAAGTTGAGGCGACACTTCGAATGAGGCGTCGACCGAGTGACTTTTCAAGTACTCGGTTGCGAACTGCGGGAAGACGCCGGATGCCTCTAGCACCGCATGCAGTCGGGAGGGAATATCGGGATAGATTACGACGTCAGGGATAATGCCTCCTCCGCCCACCAGCGCCCGTCCTTTATCGCTCTTGAAATCCGAACGCGCGTTGGGATGCGCCGTTGTTTCGGAAAGAGCATACTCGTCACCCGCGTCCTTCAGTTTTTTCTGAATGGATCTGCCGCTTGGGGTGTAATACAACGCCGTTGTCAGGGCGATACCGGTTCCACTCGATAAGGGAAAAACGCTTTGCACTAAACCTTTTCCATAGCTCGGCTCACCGAACACGGTTGCCCGATCGTGATCCTGCAGCGCACCCGTGACAATTTCGGAAGCGCTGGCGCTCTTCGCGTTCACTAAGATTGCGACGGGAAACGCGTAAGGCTTCGCATCGGCCGGCACCTTTTCCACCGACTCTTTCACGTTGCGTCCTTTGATGGTGAGGATTGTTTCACCCGGTTTCAAAAACAACGATGCGGTTTGCAGGGCGGCCTCGACGGAACCTCCTGGGTTATTTCGTAAATCGATGACTAAAGCCTTGAGAGCGGAGCCGCCCAACTTCTCCACACCTTCTTTCACCTGCGCTCCGGTCTTTTCTTCGAAACTTGTGACACGCACGTAGCCGACTCCCGGCCGCAGAGCGAACGCGCGATCCACACTCGGTGACTGCATCTCCTCCGGGACCAGGGTAAATTGCAGAAGCCGAACATTTCCACTGCGTCGTACATCCAGCATCGCGGGCTTCTGCCGCGACTCGCCGAGTACTTCAATCAATTGGTCCAGATTTAGGCGATCTAAACGCAGATTGTTGATCGCGAGGATCTCATCGCCCGGCGAGATGCCGGAACGTGCCGACGGCGTACCAGGCAGAGTTTGCAGCACGATCACGCGACCGGGCAGAATGGAGACCACGGATCCAAACCCCTTCGTCGTGGAGTTTTGCATCTGCTTCAGCTGTTCGAATTGGCCAGGATCGAAAAAGACGGAGTGAGGATCCAGCTTACGAAGCAATCCTGGAATGGCTCCCTGATAAAACGCCTGCTCCGTGTTGATGGGTTCCGCTGAGTAGGTCTGCGCGATAGAGTACGCGTCCACCATCCGCTTCACCTCTTGCTCGATCTTCTTTTCTTGAGCGAAACATACCGATGCCAACAGCAAGGGACAAAGAAGAAGCGCGTGTTTCATCGGCTGAATTTTGTGACGCTCTTTCTTTCGTGACGTTCCATCGCGAAAGTCAGCAGGTTATCGAGAAGCTGCGTAAACGGTATGCCCGAATGCTCCCACATTTTGGGGAACATGCTAATTGAAGTGAAGCCGGGCAGTGTATTGATCTCATTCACGAACATCTCGCCGGTGGAGCGTTCCATCAG
>CAXSIG010000225.1:0-8125 GCA_964237255.1 uncultured Bryobacteraceae bacterium | reverse complement strand
CGATCCGATCCATACATCGCCGACAAGAACATCGTGGATGGTGCGCTCGTTGACCGTGATGTCGAAAGCCTTACCGGGCTTCAACGGGGCAAGGAACACCTGCCACTTGCCGTCGGTCCCGGTTTTGACTGAAAGACGCTGGGTAGGCATCTGGACGGATACCGCCTCGCCCGGCGAGGCAGTGCCCCATAGACGCACCGGCATGCCCTGCTGCAACAACATGTGATCGGAGAGAATGGCGGGAAGCTTAACTTCAGCGCTGAGAGAAAAGGCCGCGAAGGCGAAGATCGCAAGACGCATACAGGGAGAGTCTATCCCAGTCGTGATAAGCATCTGCGGAGAAACATAGAATGGAAAGACGGAACGCAGCCATGTCATTGCTCATTGAACTATCCGACAGCCTTGCCGAGCCGCTAAGAGCCGAAGCTTTGGCGCAAGGTGTTTCGCCCGACCGGGTACGTATCCGGCCTTGTGGAGCGGGCGCTCTCAACACGTAACCAAGCAACAGTGGTATCACCGGACGTCGCTGTCACACCTGTCTGGGAAATGATCCTCGACAGTTTGAAAGACGTGCCACAAGACGCTTTCGACCGGTTACCCCACGACGGTGCCGCCGAGCACGATCACTATATCTACGGAACACCGAAACGACATTCGTGACCCCGGTTTTTGCGGACACGTATTACTGGATTGCGCTGCTTAATCCAGAAGACGGTGCCCATGATGCTGTGGTGGCCTATAGCCGCTATCGAGGTGCGGGCTTGATCGTCACTACAGACGAAGTATTGACGGAGTTGCTGACATTTTACGCAGCTGACCCGTATCTTCGCCACCGGGCTGCGCACAACGTGCGGAATCTTTTCGGGCATCCGCACGTGCGAGTGTTGGCACAAGGCCGGACTGGTTTCCTCGATGGCCTGGACCTTTATGAGGCGCGGAAAGACAAGGGTTATAGCCTTGTAGATTGCATTTCTATGCAGATCATGCGCAGGGAAAAAATATCTGAAGTACTGACAAGCGACGGGCATTTTGAGCAGGAAGGCTTTCGCGCGCTGTTTCGTCTTTAAGAATGCTCGCCTGACGCTACAGCAGGTTCTTGTACGTTAGCCCAACACCACCAGCACGCCCCGGCGCACCACGTCGGTAGTCAACCCGTACACCAGATGTGCGGCCAGAGCCGAAGCTTGTTGCGAAACCCGCGTCCGTCGTAACACCATAAACCAAATGCGCGGCGAGTGCCGATGCCTGCTGCGCTACCGGTGTCTCATCGGGGCCCTTCGCCAGTCCCGCCGCCGGAACGCCCACCTCATCCGCCAACATCCACAATGCCGCGCCAAAGAGCGCGCCGTACCCCGCCGACGATTTCGGCAAAACCTCCGCCGCTAAGCCATAGACCATACCCGAACCCGCACCCATAGCGTAATGAACCATCTCGCCGGCTAGGTTCTTGTTATCTTCGGCGACGGGCTCATCGGTTGCGGCGACAGACATGCGATTCGCAGCTTTCACAGTTGCGGGCTCGCCTTCGCTGCTCTTCTGACCTGTGGCTTTTTGCAGGCCCGCCTGGAACAACTCCATAACCAGCGCTCCCGCGATTCCACCGATCATTCCCGCGAGCGCGCCCTTCCAGGCATTCTCGGGATTCACGCTTTTGGTCCACATGACCACATGGTAAACTCCACACGGGATGAAGGCAGACGACCCTCCACCGTTTCTTTGCCGCTGGCGCTATGTGTACGCCTTGGTTGTCGCCATGCTAGCGGTCGATATCGCACTTTTGTACCTGTTCACCGTCCGTTTCCAATGAGAGTTCTCGATTGGGTGACGCTGGTCGTTACCCTTGCGGCACTCGTGCTGTATGGGCTGTACCGGTCGCGGGCGTCACGATCGGTGAGCGACTTTTTCCTCGCCGGGCGTTCCATGCCGTGGTACGCGATGGGTCTCTCCATCATGGCGACGCAGGCCAGCGCCGTCACCTTTATTTCCACGACGGGGCAAGCCTATACGGACGGCATGCGTTTCGTGCAGTTCTATTTCGGGCTGCCAATCGCGATGATCATCTTATCCGCAACCGCGGTACCGATTTTCGCCCGCGCAAAGGTGTATACGGCCTACGAATACCTGGAGCAGCGCTTCGACGCCAAAACCCGCGCCCTGGCGAGCGTCATCTTTCTGATTCAGCGGGGGCTTGGCGTGGGTGTCGCGATCGCAGCACCATCCATCGTCATGAGTCTTATCTTCGGTTGGGACGACCGGATCACGACTCTGGTGATGGGCACACTCATCATTCTGTACACCACGTTCGGTGGAATCTTAGCGATCACGTGGTCCGATGTCCTCCAAATGTCGATCATCTTTTGCGCCCTGATTTTCGCGCTGCTCATGATCCTTCATCTGCTGCCGCCGGGTATTTCGTTCTCCGACGCGGTTCGGCTCGCGGGTGCCGCCGGGCGCCTGAACGCAATCAATTTCCACTTCGATTGGAACGATCGCTATAACCTCTGGAGCGGATTGATCGGCGGCACCTTCCTGGCGCTCTCCTATTTCGGTACCGACCAGTCGCAAGTGCAGCGATACCTCACGGGTAAGTCGATTACGCAAAGCAAACTGAGTCTGCTCTTTAACGCGATGGCGAAGGTCCCACTCCAGTTTTTCATCTTGTTTGTCGGCGCGATGGTGTTTGTGTTTTATTTGTTTGTCGCGCCGCCGGTGCTCTTTCAAAAGCCGGTTCTGGAGAAGGTGCAAACCAATCCAGCTTGGGCGGAAACGGAACTGCGCTACCAGAAGGCGTTCGACGCGCGACGAAGAGCTGCTTACAATGTGGTCAAATCCGAGGCTGCGGTCCCGGAGCTGCGCGCCGCTCAGAAAGAATTCGAACAATCTCGCGCAGCCGCGATTCAACTGAGCGGCAACCCGAAGTATAACGATACGAACTACGTCTTTCTTTCGTTTGTCACGCGTTATCTTCCCGTCGGTTTAGTCGGGTTAATTATCGCCGTTATTTTCGCGGCGGCGATGTCATCAAGTTCGGGCGAAATCAACTCGCTTGCGACAGTCAGTGTCATCGATATTTATAGACGTCACATTCGAACCCGTGGGTCGGACCAACATTATCTGACGGTATCGCGCCTCGCAACGGCATTCTGGGGTCTATACGCGATGTTCTTCGCGCAGTTCGGAAAAAATCTCGGATCGCTGGTGGAGGTTGTCAACTTGGTTGGTTCACTCTTCTACGGTTCGCTGCTCGGCGTCTTCTCGCTGGCATTCTTTTCGAAGCGCGTCACGGGGACCGCCGCCTTCGTGGGTATGCTTGCCGGCGAAGTAGCGATCTTTAGCTGTTTCTTCTTCACGAACATATCCTTTCTCTGGTACAACGTGGTGGGTAGCGGTGTGGTAATCGCGGTTGCGATGATGTTTCCTAAGAAACAGATCGCATGACTTTGAAGCTCGGCCTGACCGGCGGCTTGGCTTCCGGTAAGTCGTTCATCGCCGCCGAACTGGAAAGACTTGGCGCGATGGTAATCCGGGCGGACCGGTTGGGACATGAGTCGTTGCTTCCGGACGGCGCCGCTTACGCGAAGACAGTTGCGCACTTCGGGGTTCCCATCTTGACCGCATCGGGCGAGATCGATCGCACCGCTCTAGCGTCGCTTGTCTTTCCCGACCCGGAAGCGCTTGCAGTTCTCAATAGCTTCGTCCATCCCGCGGTGTTTGCGCGTGAGGCCGAACTATTTGCCGCGGCCACTTCGGGCACACTGATCGTCGTCGAAGCCGCGATCCTGATTGAAACGGGCTCTTACAAAAATCTCGACAAGCTGGTCGTCGCGCACTGCCCGGAATCGAAACAAATTGAACGAGCGTTGGGACGCCCCGGCGCAACGCTCTCCGATATCCAGGCCCGGATTGCAAGGCAAATGCCGCTCAACCAAAAACTCTCTTACGCCGATTACGTAATCGATACCTCCGGGACGGAACAGGATACATTGCGTCAAACCCAGAGCTTGTTCGTTACTCTAAAGAAGGAACTTTTGCCATGCGGCTCCGCGTCCTCATTCTGACTCTCGGTTTTCTCGGCGGCTTTTGGGCGCTTACCTCAAGGGGCGACCTGGGCTTTCTCAATCCACTGGCACACAAGCTGAATGAGACCGGGAAGCTTTGGAGCCAGCCCGCAACCGCGCGAACCGCCTCGCTATCCCCTGACGAGCAGAACAACGTCGATATCTATAAGGCCGCACGTACCGCTACGGTAAACATCACCAGCGTCGTTTACCAAGAGAACTTTTTCATGCAGGTGTTTCCTTCGGAGGGCACCGGGTCCGGCTTCATCGTCAATGAGAACGGTCAGATTCTAACCAACCATCATGTGGTGAATGGAAGTCAGAAACTGACCGTAACGCTGGCGGACCACAAACAATACAAAGCGCGTATTCTGGGCAGCGATCCCCGGAACGATATTTCGTTGATCCAGATCAACGCCGGGCGGAAGCTTCCCTTTCTGAATTTGGGTAAGTCGGACAATCTACTGGTGGGTCAAAAGGTTCTTGCGATCGGCAATCCTTTCGGCTTGGAGGGGACGCTGACTACTGGAATCGTAAGTTCGCTCCATCGTCCGATAGCGGGAGAAAATAATAATCCGCTCGAGGATTTGATCCAAACCGATGCCGCAATTAATCCTGGTAATTCTGGTGGACCGTTGCTCGATTCCCACGGCAGCGTGATTGGAATTAACACGGCGATTCTCGGACAATCGGGTAACATCGGGATCGGTTTCGCTATGCCAGTCGATCGGGCCAAGGTGATTCTGGATGAATACGCAGCTACGGGTCGTATTGCACTACCTACATTCGGTGCTGTCTCCGTTTTTGTGCAGGGCGAAATCGCGGAAGCGCTTCAACTTACAACGGATGGCGGGTTGCTGATTCAGCGAATCGACCCAGACTCGCCCGCGGCACAAGCCGGTCTTCGAGCGCCGACACGCCGCGTGATTATCGGAAACTATGCCATCGGAATCGGAGGGGACCTGATTACTTCGGTAGACGGCAAACCCGTGGAATCGCAAGAAGCAATTCAACGCGCGATGACCAGAAAGCGGGTGGGCGACCAACTCGAGCTGACGGTAATACGCAACGGTAAGACTCAGAAGGTAAACGTGCGCTTGGGCGAATCGAGCGTTGTACTATAAGCGCGTCGGTTTCGCAGGTTTAGCTGCTGCAATTCTTTACTACCAACTTTTCGCCCCTGGCTTTCCCGCTTGGCTGACAACGGCGATTTTCCTCGCCTCGCCGGTTATAGTTCTCTCTGCCCAATCACGGGCTGGGACGCCTACCGGTTTCAGTATTTCGTTCCCACCTACGTCGAGCGGCCGTCCTGCCACTGGGATAGCAAGATGCCCACCGCTTCGCGAGCCGTTGCATGGACTGCACGTGCTCTCGTAGCAGGGCCCACTTTTTCAGTCCAAGCGCTTGCCGTTTTATATTCCCTTGCTTTCGTGTCCCTGGTTGCGGTTGGCCACCGCTTCTTCTGTTTTGCAATTTAGCGAACACCGCCTATTTCAATTCGTTCTATCTGGATGCGCTCCCGCTTCTCGCTCTCTTGGCAGTCGCAATCTGTGCCCGAAAGCTACCGCACGCCCCCAGCACGATAAACATCGTATGCTTCACAGCGGCCAGCCTTGTGCTTGTCTCCTCCAACTGCAGCACACGACATCCGCGCTCCCGCTCGTTGTCTTTCTCCTGTGATGCATCCGGTGGCAAGCAGTTATTCCGTCCGCCTTGCTTTTGGCGACCGCGGCATGGATGTCGTTCAGCACGCCCGTCACCCCACTTATTCTTCGGGTTCTTCGGGTCTCGTGGACCGGAAGCGAAACGCGCAACTGTGACATTTATAGGGATACCGGCCAATCGCTGCCCAGATCAAATCGGCAACCCCTTTCGTTTCAGCTTCGCTACATTCAGAACGACTGCAGCGCCGGCATTGAATACCCCGATTCGTCGGTGGGGGAACCGCGCCGAAACCCGACAGCTTGCGGACTTGTTGTATATCGTCGTCGCGTCCGTTTGGCCTCATCCAACTCCATTTTTCGTCATGAAAACAACAGCGAGTCGGTTTTCAAGGCGTAAACGGGACATAAATCTAAGCTAAAGTTATCACAATGTGAGTGTGTTCAAGCGGCGCACCAACAACAATATACGCGCCACCCGCGATCATATTGCGCGCAACTATTTTTAAATCTCGGGTCGCTATAGACCTTAATTGAGGAGACCCATACTTCCTCTTTTTAGGTGACCTTTTATTTCTGAGTTGGAGATAGTGCGGCCGCAATGCTCGCGGCGGCAGCGCTGCAGCTGGGATGACCCCAACCTCCCGCGCTAACGCCTTCGGGATAGCCGGCGGGGTTCGTAATGTCGTAAACAATGTTGTCCGGACGCGCGGTATCGCCGCTTACACCCGCTGGTACAAAGTCAAGATTCAGGTTGTGCCGGGTACGCCAGGCGATGTTATGGTCCGCGCAGGACGAATCGCCACTCACGCCGACAGCCCCAAGAAGGTTCTTGTTTGCATCGTAAAGCGCGAGGCCGCCACCGAAGACATTCACGCCCCCGATACGATATCCGGTCATCGGATCGTCGGGCTGCCCATAGCTGGAAGTACTTCCTCGATAAGCCACGGAGACATCCACAGGATTACTGTGCTGCAATCCATAGAGCGAACCGCCGGGCTGGACAGCGCTGAACAAATTTGCCGTCGAGAGCGCCAAACCGGGCAGACTGAAGGCGTTAGCGGTATTCGCTTTTTGCGCGGAGATCGCGCGGCTTCCAGGCCATTGATCGCTTCGGGTAGTGCCGGTAAACGCAACGGCGCACACCACGCCATCGCGATTTACGATGGTTCCCCACATATCCAAATTGAAGCCGCCATTTGCCTGCGTCCGGGCGGCCTTTAAAGCCTGCTGCAGCGCGGCCTGCGTGGGAAGTTGCTGACAAACAAACGGAGTTGGCGTTTGAGCCCATAGGTAGGCGGCCGATCCAGCTGTCAAAAACATCTTTAAAACCGTATTTCGCGTCATCTTTTTCTCCAAACCAGATGAGCATAAGCGAACGGCGGTAATCTTTCAAGCCTCTCTTTCGTAATACTGGTCCTGATCATGCGCTATCTGCTTCTGTTCTACGCCGCCGTCGTTTCCGCCCAAACCATCACGGTCAGCTTCCCGGCTGCCCAATCGGCGAAGCCTCTTGATGGACGCCTGTTGCTACTCCTCTCGAACGACTTCTCGGACGAACCGCGTATGCAAATTGACGATACGCCGAAATCGCAGATGGTCTTCGGTGTCACGGTGGACGGTTGGAAACCCGGCATTCCGCTCCGTATCGGCGAGAATGCGCACGGATATCCGCCTGCAACTCTTAAAGAGATACCGCCCGGCGAGTACAACATACAAGCGGTGCTCAATGTTTACGAAACCTTTCACCGTTCCGATGGCAAAACCGTAAAATTAGCGCCGGACCGCGGCGAGGGCCAGCATTGGAATATCGCGCCCGGCAATCTCTTGTCTAAGCCGCGCAGGGCGCGAATCGGTAGCGGGGAGCCTGCAATCGCCGTATCTATGGATGGAGTAATCGGGCCGGTAAAAGCAACGCCGGACACGAAATACGTCCGGCATATGAGTATTCAATCCAAGTTACTCACTAAGTTCTGGGGACGGCCCATGTCGCTGTCGGCAATCGTGATGACGCCGGAAGGCTTCGATACGCATCCGCAAGCTCATTACCCGCTTGTGATCTTTCACGACCACTTCGTCGATCGCCTGAACGACTTTCGTGAGACGCCGCCGGATGCAACGCTGAAGCCGGACTATTCCGAGCGCTTCCATCTTGCCGGTTACAACCGGATTCAGCAGGAGGAAGCATATAAGAACTACCAAGACTGGATTGCGTCCAACAAGCCGCGGATGTTGATCGTGAAGATCCAGCACGCAAATCCTTTCTATGACGATTCGTACGCGGTGAACTCAGCCAACGTGGGGCCGTATGGAGACGCAATCGAAACGGAACTGATCCCCGAGATCGAGCGGCGCTTTCGCGGGATCGGGCAAGGCTGGGCGCGGTTTGTGTACGGAGGCTCTACC
>CAXSIG010000224.1:6247-8127 GCA_964237255.1 uncultured Bryobacteraceae bacterium | reverse complement strand
CGTCCATGCCGACTTCCGGCATGATGAGATGACGGCTGTAGCGAAGAATTTCTTCCTGACTTAACTCGGCCAAGCGTTAATTCCCGCCCGCGATAGAAGGCACGATGGATAAGATGTCCTTCGATTCCACCGCTGTCTTTTCTTTGTCCAGGTAGCGAATGTCTTCGTCGTTGCGATACACGTTGTCGAAGCTTCGGCGCTTGCCTTCGTCAGTGTAGATCTGCTTACGAAGATCGGGATGTGCGGAGGTGAGCGCGGTGAGCACTTCACTTACATTTGACCCTTCCGCATCAACTGAGTCTTTCTTCTCAACGTACTGACGCAACGGCGTCGGGATCAGGACTTTTGCCATAGTAATTCCTCTTTTTCCGCTTTGGTCTGGTCCGCGTCCGGCAGCCAGGAGTTGGCGTGATCGAATCTTCCATTTTGCACCGAGATCACGACGAATGAATACCAGGGGCAGGAGTTTTTTAAATCGGTTTCGGAGAAGTACGCGTCGCAATCGGGATGCGAATGGTAGATGCCAATCAAGTCCAGGTTGCGCCGGCGAGCTTCCCGGTCGGCTTCCAGAAGATCTTCGGGGCGCAGTTCATAGCGTGCTTGCTGCGGCCCTGCAGAGACGTTCTGTAATTGAATTGCGACCGTTACGCTCTTGCCGTTCTCATCTGTCGACCCCAGCATTACGCCGCAACACTCGTTTGGATAAGTCGCTTCCGCATAAGCCACCATGCGCACCCACAGTACTACACAGACTTCAATCACGCTTCAGAATCCCAGAAATGTTCGCTCAAGTATTTATCGGCGCTGTCGCAGAGGATAGTTACGATTACGGCCTTCTTGCCTTGTGCATGGAGTCGCCTCCCCAGCGCCAAGGCTGCGGAAACGTTAGCGCCGGCTGAAATTCCGACGAGCACGCCTTCCTCACGAGCCAATCGCTTCACCATGCGATAGCCATCTTCCGTTTCGAGCCATAGGTTCTCAGATGCGAGAGCGGCGTCATAGATTCCGGGCACAATCGAAGTGGGCATATGTTTTAAACCTTCCAGGCCGTGAAAGCCGGTCGCGGGCTGTGCCGATATGCATTCCACGTGCGGCAAATCTTGTCGAAAGCGGCGGGTAGCACCCACGAACGTTCCACTGGTGCCTAGCGCTGCAAGAAAGTGCGTGATTCGTCGCTCGGTTTGCCGCATGATCTCCGGTGCGGTCGTATGAAAATGTGCCTGCCAGTTTGCCGGATTGTTGTATTGATCGGGATAAAAATAGCGGTGAGGCTCCGATGCGACAATCTCGCGGACCTTGCGGATTGCGCCGTCGGATCCTTGCGCGGGATCCGTGTAGACGATTTCAGCTCCATACGCTTGCAGGATGCGCTTACGTTCCATGGACGCGTTCGACGGCAGACACAGCTTCACCGGATACCCAAGCGCAGCGCCAATCATGGCGTAAGCAATGCCTGTGTTTCCGCTGGTGGCGTCGATGATGATCTTGGTGCGATCCAGCGCTCCGGAATTTTCACCCGCAAGAATCATGCTCATGGCAGGTCTGTCTTTCACGCTGCCGCCTGGGTTGAAGTATTCGGCTTTTCCGTAGATCTCGATACCGGGCAAGTCGTCGACAATTTTGTCGAGCCTTAGAAGCGGCGTTTCGCCAATCTGCGCTAATAGTTTTGTCCTACTTGGCGCAGGCATGTCTTTCATTTTACAAAAGCACCTGAATTGCTTTGATTGAGGCAATGGCGATTCCGCTTCGCGCACTGGGAAAAACCTGCGTTCAAATCTCCGCATTAGGTATGGGAGGCCACCATCTGGGTGACGCGCCGGATGAAAAAACGGCCGTGCAAATGGTTGGCGATGCCGTGGATGGGGGAGTTACCTTCTTCG
>CAXSIG010000224.1:748-6237 GCA_964237255.1 uncultured Bryobacteraceae bacterium | reverse complement strand
GGTGGATCGCGCCTTGGACGCCGGTATCAGCTTCTTCGACAATTGCTGGGAGTATCACATTGGTAAAAGCGAAGAGTGGCTCGGCAAAGGACTGAAAGGGAGGCGCGACAAAGTCTTCCTAATGACCAAGGTATGCACGCATGGACGAGACGGCAGCCTGGCGATGCAGATGTTGGATGAGAGCCTGCGGCGTTTGCAAACGGACCATCTGGACCTCTGGCAGATCCATGGCGTCAGCTTCGATAATGACCCCGAACTGTTTGCGCGCAAAGGTGGCGCCGCTGAAGCATTAACTCAGGCGAAGAAGCAGGGTAAGGTGCGATTTGTTGGTTTTACCGGTCACAAAGATCCGGCGATTCATCTGAAGATGATGCAAACCAATTTTCCGTTCGATACCGTGCAGATGCCGCTCAATCCATTCGACGGCACGTTCCGAAGCTTCGAACAGGGAGTCATTCCTGAAGCGTCGCGACGAGGGCTTGGTGTGCTGAGAATGAAGTCGCTCAGCGGGTTGGGTGAACCGATTAGTAAAGGCGTATTCACTCCCGAGGAAGGCTTGCGATATGCCATGAGTCTTCCTGTTGCTACGACGATAGCGGGAATGGACAAGCCTGAGGTGCTTCAGCAAAATCTGAAGATCGCCCAGAATTTTCAACCCATGTCGCCGGCTGAGATGCAGGCTCTTCGCGACCGCTGCGCGCAATACGGCGACGGGCGGTTTGAGCTTTACAAGGTCTCCATCAAATACGACAATCCACAGGCGCGCATGGCCCACGGTTTCCCCGTGGATATGCAATCCAAAGAGACCAAGGAAACGTTGAAGGAAACGGACAACACAGGGAAGCCTTACTGAGGGGTTATGTCACGGACACGCAGAGATTTTGTGCAAGGCTTGGGAGCGGCAGGAGCCGGTATGTTGATTGAGAATGCTTCGGCGCAATCTGGCACGGCAATTCCGAAGCGTCCCTTGGGAAAGACGGGCATTCAGGTATCGGCACTTGGCTTGGGCGGCTTTCATCTCGGGTCCGCCGAATCCGATCAGGAAGCCAACGCCATCGTGGCGCAGGCTTTGGATGCCGGAATCAATTTCTTCGATAATGCCTGGGAGTATCACGACGGCAAGAGCGAGGTTCGGTTAGGAAATGCGCTGAAGGGCAAACGCGACCAGGCAATTGTGATGACCAAGGTTTGCACGCATGGCCGCAAAAAAGACGTTGCCATGCGGATGTTGGAAGAGAGTCTTAACCGTCTACAAACCGATCACATCGACGTGTGGCAAGTACACGAAGTGGTGTACTACAACGATCCGGATTTGATCTTCGCCAAAGATGGAGTGATAGAAGCATTGGAGATGGCGAAGAAGCAGGGTAAGGTGCGGTTTGTCGGATTTACCGGGCATAAAGACCCGGCGATCCATCCTAAAATGTTGAGCCATGGATATGCTTTCGATACGGTGCAGATGCCGTTGAATTGCTTCGATGCCAGCTACAGAAGTTTCGAAACGCAAGTGCTGCCGGAGGTGAATCGTCGTGGAATGGCGGCGCTTGGAATGAAGAGCATGGGCGGCAGCGGCGAGGCTGTTAAAAATGGCGCGGTGACTGCGGCCGAAGCGCTTCGATACGCGATGAGCCTTCCCGTCGCGGTAACGATTAGCGGGATGGAGTCCATGGGAGTACTGAAGCAGAACCTGGAAGTCGCTAGTGGCATTCAACCAGCCTCGCCGTCTGAACTTTCGGCGCTTCGGAATCGCGTGAAGATGTATGCTTCGGATGGCAGGTTCGAATTGTTCAAATCGACTGTGAAGTATGACGGTGCCCTCGGGCGCGAGCAGCATGGCTTTCCTACACCCGCCATGTTGCCGGTATAAAGGAGCTGTTATGGAAACGGGAAAAGAATTGATCAAGGGAGCCAAGGTAGCTCTGCGGCTTTGGGATGAGACGAACGTTCACGGTAAGAAACCGTCAAAGCGATCCTACGAAACGGTCGGCTACGTTTTAGAAGGTGAGGCGACGCTCGATATCGGCGGCAAGAAGCAGATGCTGAAGCAGGGCGATTCGTACCACGTGCCCGCCGAGGCGGAGCATACATACGACATCAGTGGGCATTTCCGGTGTATTGAAGCAACGTCGGTCTGAAACGGCTGATTATTCGGCCGGGAGCGATTGGCGATGTTGTTGTCTCGCTTCCGGCTCTTGAGTCTCTCTGCGCGGAGTATACCGAGATTTGGTGTCCTTCCGCGGTTGTTCCGCTGATTCGGTTTGCAGATCGAGTTTTATCGATTAGCCAGTCAGGTCTTGATCGTGTCGCGGTCATGAATGACGACGATGTGTTCGATCGCCTCCGACACTTCGATGAGATTCATTCCTGGTATGGAACAGCTCGGGATGATTTTCGTGCTGCGTGTACCGGGTTGCCGATTCAGTATTATCCTGCTCTTCCCCGTAATTCCCTCTTACATGCTGTCGATTTTTACCTCGCGCAAGTTGGGCGGCCCCTTGGTGCGTCACCCCACATTTCGGTATCACGTTACGCCCAAGAGCCATTCGCTATCATTCATCCATTTTCGGGAAGCGCTCGCAAGAATTGGCCAATGGAACGCTGGCAGGAGCTTGCCGAACGTTTACGAAGGCGCATGCCGGTCCATTGGTGTGCGGGACCGGAAGCTGTCGTCAGGCAGGATTTGTATCAACTGGCCGAGTGGATTGGCAGCGCGTACGTCTTCATCGGTAACGATTCCGGAATCTCTCATTTGGCAGCCGCGATCGGAACTCCAACCATTACGCTATTTGGCCCTACCGACCCGGTTGTGTGGGCACCGCGTGGCACAGTCGTCACCGTGATACATCGTGATCCGATAAAAGACATTGCTGCACAGGAGGTCGCCGAAGCGGTACGATGACCAAACTACTTGTCCGCCACCGTTTGCGACCTGCGTGAGGTTCGCTCCCGCGACATCGAGAATCTTCTTCAAGCAGAAGAACGCGAGTGGCTGCAAGTGCTGCGCTGGGATTTTCGGAAGTCAGCGGATCTGGTTCGCAAGTTCGTCGATATGGTCAGCCTGAGCGGCGCTGTCCTGATAAATAGCGCCGGACCCATTGGCTATTCGTATTTCGTTTTCGAGGACGGCAAGGGCTTGATGGGGGACCTCTATGTCCTTCCGCAATACCGAACGTCTCATCACGAAGAGATGCTGATGATTTCGATCATGGAGCAGATTGGACAGATGGGCGGCACACCGCGCGTGGAAGGCCAGATCATGATGTTGGGCGCGCCGCTCCAAAAGCCGCTCCGTTATTGGAACCGCTTCGAAGTATTCGAGCGTGGATTCCTGATAACGCCCACCTCCGGCTTTCGGAAATTAGAAAGCAAGAAGCTTCCCGATGCGCTAGCGATAGAACCTTGGAACTCGCAACACCAGGAGGCTGCGGCGCACCTGATCCCGGAGAGTTATCGCGGTCACGTGGATAGCCGGATCAACGATCAATACCAATCGGTCACGGGCGCGCGGAAGTTCCTGGAGAACATGCTCCAATTTCCGGGCTGCGGAGTGTTTCACGGTTCCGCGTCGCTGGCGGTATTCGACCAGCGCGACGGGCGTATGTGCGCCATGGCGCTTTCGAGTATCGTCTCGAATGATACTGCGCATCTTACACAGCTTTGCGTTGCTCCGGAATACCAGGGCCTGGGATTAGGCAATGAGTTGTTGAACCGTTCTGTTGCGCTTTTGGCTCGCGATGGCTGCCATTATGTGAGCCTGACGGTAACGGCTGAAAATCAGGTGGCGCGCGCTATGTACGAACACGCGGGATTCCGGCCGATCCGGGCGTTTACTGCTTACGTGTGGCGGCCGTAGTCTTCAGCAGAAAAGCATAAATTAAAGCCGTCTCGCGGAATTTCTCATAGCGTCCACTGGGTCCGCCGTGGCCGGCGCCGAGTTCGGTTTTCAGGAGAACCAGATTGTCGTCCGTCTTCCGTTCGCGCAACCGTGCTACCCATTTCGCGGGCTCCCAATAAGCGACGCGCGGATCGTTCAGACCCGTGGTCACCAGGAGATTCGGATAACGCTTCGGCTTTACGTTGTCGTAAGGCGAGTACCTCAACATGTAGGAAAACGCATCCCGATCCGCCGGGTTGCCCCATTGCCCGTATTCGCCTGTGGTGAGCGGAATCGTCGGATCCGACATGGTGGTCACCACATCCACGAAAGGCACCATCGCTACTACGCTCTGAAAAAGATCCGGCCGGTCGTTTAGTACCGCGCCCATGAGCAAACCTCCCGCACTGCCGCCCATGGCGCAGAGCCGGTCGTTCCACGTGTAGCCTGCGAAAATCAAGCGCTTGGCGCATTCGATGAAATCCGAGAAGCTGTTCTTTTTGTTCATCATACGGCCTGCTTCAAACCACGCTCGGCCGTTCTCCGCTCCGCCGCGCACATGGGCAAGCGCAATAACAAAGCCACGATCCACCAAGCTGAAATACGACGCTGAGAAGCGAGCATCCGTGTTGATGCCGTAGGATCCGTAGCCGTAGAGCAGCAGCGGGTGCGGCTGCCCGTCCGGAATTCCTTGGCGCGAGAGGAGGGAAATCGGGATCAGCGTCCCGTCTCGATCCGTGGCATAGAGGCGCTCGGTTTTGTAATTCGTCGAAACGAAGCCACCAGGGACCGCGGTTTGCTTCAGCAGCGTAGCGGTGTGTGTGGCGACGTCGTACTCGAAAACGGAAGGCGGCGTGGTGAGGGAGGTATAGCCGTAGCGCAGTTTGCTGGTCTGGTACTCGTAATTTTCGCCAACTCCCACCGTGTATGCCGGTTCGGGAAACGTGAGGGCCTGCTCGCCGGCGGCATCGACTACGCGGATAGCGGGCAGGCCGGCTTCGCGTGTTTCGAGCACCAGGAAATCTTCAAACGCGTGTACTTCGTCAAGCGTTGCGTCCGGAGACTCGGGGCGCAGCACGCGCCAATGTTCTCGACCGGTCTGGGCTACAGGAGTTTCCATTAATTGGAATCGCTCCGCTCCTCCCGCATTGGTTCGTACCAGGAAGCGACTACCTTGATGGTCGATGTAGTACTCCACGCCTGTCTCGCGGGCCGCAAACGATTCGAATTTACCTTCCGGGCAATCGGCGGATAGTAGGAACACCTCGGATGTGGTGCTTGCGTCCACGGAGGTCGCCGCGAGAAATGTTCCGGAGCGCGTCTTCCCGAGTTCGAAGGTGAAGCGCTCGTCGGGTTCGTGGAAAACCATTTCGTCACGGTCGGTCGGATTGCCTATAACGTGGCGGAAGATCCTGTCGGGGCGTTTGGTTTGGTCGAAGCGGACATAGAAGAGAGTTCGATTGTCGTTGGCCCATTCGATACCGTGAGAGACATCTTGAATCGTGTCCGGGAGCAGTTCGCCAGAGCTCACATTTTTGATACGGACCGTGTACTCTTCGGAGCCGCTTTCGTCCTCAAGATAGGCCAGGAAGTTTCCATCGGGCGAGATGGCCAG
>CAXSIG010000224.1:0-738 GCA_964237255.1 uncultured Bryobacteraceae bacterium | reverse complement strand
AGTCCGCCTAGAGCCAGATACTCCTTTCCGTCCGCCAGTTCATTCACGTCGAGGAGGATTTGTTCGGCGCCTTCGTGTTTCTTTCGGCAATAGATGGCGTACTGCTTACCCTCCTCCGTTCGCGAATAGTAAAACCATTCGCCACGTTGAGCGGGAACGGTCTGATCCGTCTGCTGGATGCGGCTCAGGATTTCGCGGTTGATCTCTTCGACCAGTTCCGCTTCGGGCGCCATTACCGTGGCAAGGTAATCGTTCTCCGCCTTGAGATATTCGAGGACTTCCGGATTGTCGCGCTCCCGGAGCCAGTAATACGGATCCTGCCGGGTAATGCCGTGCGCGACCAGTTCCTTGGGGATCTGGCGCGCGGCAGGAGGCGTCATCGCTGGACGCGGCCACTGCCGTCACCTTTGAGAAGAGTCTTCACTTCGTCGACGGAGAAGCGGTTGAAGTCGCCGGGGACGGAATGCTTGAGGCAGGAAGCCGCGACCGCAAACTCCAGCGCTTCCTGGTGGGTCGGTAGCGTGAGCAGTCCGTAGATGAGGCCGCCCGCGAAAGAATCGCCGCCACCTACGCGGTCCACGATGTGCGTGATTTCATAATGACGGCTGACGAAGAAGCCGCTACGGTCATTCATGCAAGCCGCCCAGCCGTTGTGCGATGCGCTTTTCGATTCGCGTAAGGTGATAGCGATCGACTGCAGACCTTGGTATTGGCTCAGCACCTTTTCGGTGAGCGCCT
>CAXSIG010000223.1:7224-8138 GCA_964237255.1 uncultured Bryobacteraceae bacterium | reverse complement strand
GCATGAATAAGTTTCTTCGTGCTTCCCGCGAATTGGAAAAGGAACTCGGCCGGACGCCGACCAACGACGAAATTGGCCGTCGGATGGATATTCCGGTCGAAAAAGTCCAGAAGCTTAAGACGATCTCTCGCGACCCGGTATCTCTCGAAACCCCTGTCGGCCGCGACGGAGAAAGCGCTCTAGGCGACCTGATCGAGGATCGCTGGGTCGGTTCGCCGGTGGACGCCGTGATCGAATCAAATGTTCGCGACGAAACTGCCGGTATTCTCAAAACGCTTTCCCCGAAAGAAGAGAAAGTGATCCGCCTCCGTTTTGGCATTGGTTGCGAGCGGGAGCATACGCTCGAAGAAATCGGCCAGGAGTTTGACGTGACACGGGAACGAATCCGTCAAATCGAAGCGAAAGCCCTCCGGCAGTTACGTGCCCCGGAACGTGCCCGTCGTCTTCGCGCCTTAATGGCCGCGCGTTAAATTTCCCAGCGGCACGCGCCGTCACGGTAATAAGCGATCACGCCGTCTTCGCTCACCTTCAACACGTCCCCGTAGTTCGAGGCGGCCAAAGCCGCAGTGGTCCGGCCGCCTTCCACCGCCTGCGCATCGTCACCGGACGCCAGTAAAATCGCTCCGAACGTTAAGACATGCGCTTCACGATCCAGAACAATTGCGCCATCGATGCGCGCCACGCTTTCCAATACGGCCGGAGGTAGTTCCAGAGCGCTGGCTCCCCGGAGCAAGTAGTGGAACTGCCCCTTGCCGGCCGATCCACTCCCCGCGCCGGATAACAAGTCTCCGGGCCGGATCAGTTTACCCGGGTCGGCATCATCGCGCAGAACGACGATCAACCCGCCACGCCGATCCTCCGCCAGATTCAACGCGGTCCGGAATAAGCGTTGCGCCAGCGCCTGCCCTACCGAT
>CAXSIG010000223.1:3838-7214 GCA_964237255.1 uncultured Bryobacteraceae bacterium | reverse complement strand
CGATTCCTCGAATAATGCATACCGTTCGGCGGAATCGGTCAGCCGCCACCGGCCGTCCAGAAACCGAAATACCTCACTGCCTTCCGCAAATACCTTTACTTCACCGTTTGGGGTCAGTACCAGACAGACATGCCCGCCGCACAAGGTTGCCCGCGTGTGCGCCTCAAATCGCGTAGCGCTCGGAACCGGAAGCTCATAACCCGCATAAGGACGCGCCCACTCAGCCACATCGACGATTTCCACCAGCCGCCCATCCCCGTCCACAAGAGTTACCGTTTGCAATCCGTCGCAAATCCGATGGAAGCTGCGAATCGCGGTCAGGTCCAACCCATAAGCAAGAGCCCCCTCGGGAAGCTTTGGCGGTTCATGACAAGGGTCCCGGTGTGGTCCAAACAACAGTACTCCCGTCTCGATCCTTCGATTCTCATACGTAGTCGAGGAACTTACCCGCAATACCTCAATCGCACTCGTAACTCGATCGCCGGCTGCGGCTAATGAGCCTCCACTCTTGTACGGCCCAGGATCCAGATAAGCGGAAACGTAGCGATCCTCCGGCAAACCGCGAAATAAGTGGAAGTTCTCCACCGCCCGCTGCCCATCCATCAGGATCTGATAGCGCGCATGGAGCACATCGCCGATCCGCCGAACCATTCGAACCTGAGAATCCGTGAACGGTTCGCCTTTGCTTCGCAACTGGTGACGTTCTCCCAGCCACTCCAGACACAAAGATTCCGGTTGCCGAACGATTTTTACTGTGAGCGGCTCGCTTGACGGCGCACTCTCTCGGGCAGTCCACTCCGCCTCCGGCAAGAAGTAGCGGATTCCCCGCTCCAGCAGCTCGCCGTATAATCCGTCGGCAAAACTTATAGGTTTCGATTGGTCCAATTCAAATCCGTTCGAATTCCACCTCGTCGATGTAGCACCATCCCCACTCTTCACCGGGCTCCATAGACTTCACTATCGGATGTTCGGTCGCTCGAAAGTGTTTCGTCGCGTGCTTCCCGCGCGAGGAATCGCAGCATCCCACATGTCCGCAACTCTTGCATAGTCGCAGATGGACCCAACTCTGCCCAATCTTAAGACACTCCTCGCAACCATCGGTGTGTGGTTGGACGGACCGCACTTGATTCAAATGAGAACACTCCGTCATGCCACCGCCTCCTGACCCTTCTGTTTCGGAAGCCGGACCGTAAAACGCGTTTCTCCCGGCTTTGATTCAACCGCGATATTGCCCCGATGCTTCCAAACAATTCGCTGCACTGTGTCTAATCCCAAACCAGTTCCCTCACCAACGCCCTTGGTCGTAAAAAACGGTTCGAAGATTCTAGGTCGCACTTCTTCGGGAATACCTGGACCATTGTCCTTAATCTCGACCGCGATGGACCGAACATCGCCCCACGTGCGCAAGGAAAGCTCGCCGCCCTCCGGCATCGCCTCAATTGCGTTCACAAACAGGTTTGTCCAGATTTGGTTCAATTCCACTCCAAAAGCGCAAATCCGCGGCAAGGACTTATCGTAATCCCGCTTCACGGAAATCGACTTATGACGAAGCTTGTACGCCAGAATGGTTAACGTACTCTCCAAACCGTCGTGAATATCGACCTCCTGCTCCGGAGTTTGGTCCATATAGGAATACTCTTTGATCGACTTCACCAGATCCGAAATGCGATTCACGCTTTGCTCGATTTCGTGGACCAGGCGCGCCGCGGAAACCACCAGATTCGCGCGGGTCATCACGTCACCAAGCGCATCGCCAACTAACGCGTCCATCTCCTGAACTTCCGCCAGCGTAACGTTCGCTTCTACCAGCATGGGGACCATCTTCCAGCTATCCGCGACACCACGCTTTTCCAGGTAATCCGCAATTTCCTCTTCGCGGTCGCTCTTCTCGAGCGTGCTCACGGGAACCGTCGAACAGGAATCGACGCGTTTGATGGCCAATTCTTCAAACGTTGCAATCTTTTCGCGCTGCTCCGGACTCAGCGGCCGTTTATCCAGTCGCAGGTAAGAGTCCCGAATCTGGCCCCTTACTTCCCGCAGGTTCGCCGCAGCCCGCTTAGCCGCGCCCGCTGGGTTGTTTAACTCATGCGCCAATCCGGCGGACAGTTTTCCCAGCGCGACCAGTTTTTCCTGCTGGACATCCATCCTGGTCACGTCGCGAACCCGATCTGTCATCGTGGCAACCAGACGCTGTCCAAGCACGGGCATGCGATACAGCAATTCCCGAAAAATGTCTCGATGAAACTGGGCAATCCGGGTTCGATTTAGCGCCACCCCACTACCGGCCAACTTTTCCAATCTCGAAAACGGTAATGTGCCTGTAATGTCCCCAACATCGATGGGAAATACGACGCCATCGGGCCGGCTGAATTCCGCTCGCCCCTCAAGAAAAACGTACATGAATTCGGCTTTGTCACCAGGCTGAAATAGCGACTGCCCGATCTCGAGCCAAATGTCCTCAGCTTGCGCGGCAAGCCAGTCCAAATCTTCTGGATTCAGGTCCGCAAATGCTTCGACTTTACGTAAATCCTCGGCGGTTATCATACGTTGCTCAAATACTGGTGGACGAATTGGATGGCAATTGAACCCTCCCCTACGCCCGACGCCACGCGCTTCACGGAACCTTTCCGTACATCACCGACGACAAATATTCCCGGAACGCTGGTTTCGAGTAAACCCGGGTCGCGTTCAAGACTCCATCCGGCCGGAAGTTTCCCATTTCGCCTAAGATCGGCCCCGGAAAGGATGAATCCTTTGTCGTCGCGCTCCACCACCCCGTCCAGCCAAGCCGTGTTCGGCATCGCGCCTATGAAAATGAACAAGCTTGAAGCCAGAACTTTCGTAACTTGTCCTCCCACCCTGCATTTAACCGCAATTTCGGTAAGCCGCTCGTCGCCGAAAACCTCCACCACCTCGGAGTGCAGCTCAACCGTGACATTCTCGGTCTGTTCGATTTGTTGAATGAGGTATTGCGACATGGTCGCGGCAAGCGATTCCCCACGGACCAACATCACCACTCGCCTTGCGAATTTCGAAAAGTGCATCGCCGCTTGACCGGCGGAATTTGCCCCTCCGATGATGTAAACATCCTCATCGCGACAGGACATCGCTTCTGTTGTGCCCGCGCCATAGTAAACGCCCGCCCCTTGCAGCCGGTCGACGCCCGGAATATCGAGCTTGCGCCACTGAACTCCCATAGCCAGCAACAAGGCATGGCAAGAGATTTCGCCGCCCCCGCTCAACTGTACGATCCTGTAGTGACCGTCGATCCGAACGCCCGTGGCGTCTTGGGGAGAAATGATTTCAACGCCGAACCGCGTCGCCTGAGTCACGGCGCGCCGGGCAAGATCGCCCCCGCTCAACCCAGAAGGAAAGC
>CAXSIG010000223.1:3026-3828 GCA_964237255.1 uncultured Bryobacteraceae bacterium | reverse complement strand
TCGGGAATGCGGGCGGCACCGGCACGCTGACCGCCGCGTCGGGCAAGGTCACCGCCACTCAACCCGGAGGGAAAGCCAAGATAATTTTCGATGCGCGAACTCAACCCCGCTTGCCCGCCCGGAGCTTCGCGCTCGATAATTACCGTCGTCAGACCTTCCGAAGCGCCGTAAACTGCCGCGGCAAGCCCCGCCGGACCGCCTCCGATGATCACAACATCGTAGAAATCAGTTTTTGCGTGAATCTGCAACCCGACGCGCTCAGCGATGGCGCTTGTCGCCGGTTCCGCTAAACGAGAGCCATCCTGAAAAAGCACCACGGGCAGGTGGGCGACGTCCTCACCCGAATCGTCCATCGCCTTTTTGACTTCCGGATCCCGCTCAGCTGCTTCGGCGTCCATCCACTGGTAGGGAACATGGTTCTTAGCAAGAAAATCCCGTACCTCATAACTTTTAGGTGACCAGCGATTCCCCAGAACCCGCAAGCCGGAGAACGGCGGGCGATAATCGGCCAGCCAATCCTCTAGGAGGTCGTCGAGAACCGGATATAGATTTTGCTCGGGAGGGTCCCAAGGCTTCAGTAAATAGTGTTGGATCTTTGCTTCATTGATCGCCCGAATAGCGGCATCCGTATCCGCGTAAGCCGTTAGCATCGCCCGTTTTGCATCGGGGAACAAGATCATTGCTTCGGTGAGAAATTTGACCCCGTTCATCTGCGGCATACGTTGGTCCACCAACATCAGGGCCACGGAATCATTGCGCTTCTTCAGTTCTTTTAACGTTTCAAGAGCATTGGCCCCAGATT